>NZ_ASJR01000037.1 GCF_000474745.1 Chitinivibrio alkaliphilus ACht1
TTTCTCGTTTTCCCAGCAACACCAGACGATGACGATGATCTCTCATAATTCTTTCTTTCCACTTTTGATCTCCTGTTTTTCTGCCCCGATAGGTAATAAAATTAATATAGAATATTGTCTCACTTAATATAGACACTCAGGGCAGCTCATCTATTTTCCGTACAATTTCAGAAAAAGACGCGGTGACATCCTTCAAAATAGCAGCACCATGGCGAACAAAACTTCGAGACTCTTCAATCAACCCCACACTCTCCTGCGCAGCCTTGCCGCTTCGTCCTGCGAGGCTGCGTACCTCATCTGCCACCACGGCAAATCCTTTTCCATGGGCACCAGCCCGTGCAGCCTCAACTGCAGCATTTAAAGCGAGAAGATTTGTCTGAAAGGCAATATCTTCTATAACCTTCATAAAGGACCCCACCTTTTCTCCGGAGTTCTCTATATCGGCAATGGTTTGTTCCATGGTTGACATACTTTCAGAACCACTCTTTGCCAAGGAAAGGACCTCCTTTGCAGAACTGTCCGCCTCCTGTGTGTTCTGGGCATTTTCCCGTATTTTCCCCGCGGTTTCCTCGAGGGCACTTCCCATCTCTTGCAACGATGCAGCCTGTTCACTGGCGCTGGATGCCAAGGTTTGACTGGACGAGGAGATCTGCTCGGAGCTTGCTTCAACCTGCACAGAAGAGTCACACACCCGGGACATACTGGAAGAAAGCCGTTCGGTCGTTTTTTTCAAGGCCAAACCGTTTACATCATGTTCCGAAGCAAGCTGTATCTCCTGTCGCAAATCTCCCGAGGCAATAGCCATGGCAACATCTGCGCGACAGTGTAATTGATCAACCACCCGATTCAACGCATTTGACAGAACTCCTATCTCATCGGTCCGATCGTGGTGTAGCTTCGTGGAAAGATCTCCCTGTTCCAACCTCCTAGCAAGACCTACCGCCTGCTGCAAGGGCTGCACAACCCCTCTGAAAAGGCTGAAGAAGGTTATTACACTGATAGCAGTAATGGTTACAACAACCACCGTGAGAACAATCAGCAAGAGCCGTCTCTGCTCCCCCTCTGCCTCTGCTCGATAAGCAGTAATATCAGCGAGATCAGAAGAGATATCACGCACTGTTGCAATGGCACCCACGGCAGTGCCGGAAAAATCCAGTATGGGATAGACCGCTATTTGATAGGTATCGACATACGTAATACCAATCCCCTCTTTCTGAGCAGAGTGCAGAAGCCCCTCTTCGACACGCCCTTGAAAAAGCACCGAATCACTTTCTCCCATACGAACAAAGGAACTATCCAAAAGCGGCTGATCACGCAATTGTCTAGCCACTTCTCGTTGCTCATAATTCATATAGAGACCATATTCGATATCCTCTTGATCAAACACTGAAAGAGCTTCACTGAAGGGCGATAGCATCTCCACAGAACCAAGATGATCCCCCTCCGATCCTCTCACAGGAACCAAACCGCGAATTACAAAGCCACCCCGGCCAACTTCAATACCCATAACCGGCTCCTTTTGGCGATTTACCTCCAGTACGGTGGCACGAAAGGAGGATATGTCATCGGAGATATCATGCCGAACACCGTCGATCTCTACCTGCCATCCATCTCGCCAAATACGGGCCAGGCTTCGCCCATTGGGCAAGTGGTAGTGGAGACTAAAGGGACTTCCCACGATGGATTGATAACTTTCTACAAAGGGATTGAAATACTCCTTGAGCATGGCCCGGGCTTGAACCCCGTAGGGGCATTGGGGATTGTCCATATCACCGCTCTGGGCATGGGCATAGCTTGTTCCACTGTCTCATGTTCCGCAAAGGCCGCGGCTATCTCATAGGATTTTCGCTGACCGCTTGTAAATATATGATTCAAGGTTTTCTGTCTCTCCACTGCTTCGGAATCGAGGTATTCAAAAACCATGGATTCCTGCTGATCTACAGCGGAATTAATAATATTGGAAACCAATATGGAAACACCAGATATGGTGCAAAGTGCCAAAAGAAGAAGTAAGCTGCCCATGGGCAGAAGAATCTTCCAGAGTATGGTTGTTTTCCCCTTGGTAAAAAGCATCACAATCCCCTTGTATTGAGTCTGATAATCTCAATAAGAATACCATGATGGTATACAAATGCAAGGACAACCATGATGAGGACAGGGCACAGTTCTCTTTATTTAAGAGTACGCTCTTTATGGCACACAAGGCATGAGATGTTCTGCTCCCACGCAACCATTCATGCTTTGACAAATGTAGTATCCTCTACGAGCCTCTTGGATCACGGGGAAGATAGTTCAATAAGAGTATCAAGTTCTTCCAAAAAGGCGGCCCTGCGTTTTCTAATATAGCTGCGAATCTCTTCAAACTGACTGCGTTGTAATTCCTCATAGCAGGTATAATCCCAGTATACCTCACCTTCCCATGGGGTCTCCAAAAATGAGGATTCATTCTGTTCATTCCACAGGGCATAATCACGCTGTATGGTCGCGGCGTACTGCTCCTCAAGTTGAGTGACCACTGTAAGAAGCTTCTGTTCTACACGATCTATACGGGAATGAGCCACCTCGCGGACCTCTGCACACCAGGACGAATCGCGCGCGAGGGTCTCAATAACAGCATTTCGTGGTATGACCTGATGTATATTGGTCGGATGCCAATGATCGGGAACCGGTTCACCCTGCCAGTAACGACCAAATGTTGCATCCCCGTCCCACCGTACAAAAATAACCTCTTCTCGGATACGGTCGTAGACGAGGTAATAATTTTTGCCGTACCCATCGGATTCACCGGTATAAAAACAGGCGAGAAACCAAGCCGTAAGATCTTCCAGTGAAAAGGAGTTCCGGATAAAGGCAATTGCCTCTTCATTGGGGTACGAGAGGGAGTCTGTGATTTTGTCAAGATAGGAGAGGGGGCCTTTTCTACTTTCAAATCCCTGGCTGCCCTGTTTAAAATCAGCATTCCAGTCCTGTGCTTTGGCTATATGATATGCTCCATGCCCCAGAAGGGGAGTGAGAAATTCTTCCCGCACCCGTTCAATGGTAGAGTAAAATCCATAAAATTCACCATTCACAAAAAGTCTGGCAAACCCTGCTGCAGGAGCAGTCCCCCCCAAAAGGCGTGTCGTATACAGGGAAAGGAAATTTCGTATCCGGGAATAGTCTATCGAATGGGCATTTAAAACGACTGAAGAAGGGGATTCATCGGTTCCGCAGGAAAAAACAGGATGAAAGAGACGATGTCTTTCTATGGGGCCACTGTCGAAATAAAGGCGGAGAGATTTTTTACTGTAATATCGTGAGGTTCCACCGTGAATTTTCACACGCCCCCATCCGCTGTATGTACCGATAGTAATCTCCACAGGAATTCCGAGCCCCCGCGAGAATGGATTATCCCGAAGATATTTCAGGGCTTCCGTATTGAGGGAAAGATGGATATCACGGCCAGGAAGGGTTTTCGTCTCCGTATCATCGGTCATATCCTCTGAAAAAGGCGAGGTGCAGGATATAAGAAGAGACATAAGAAACACAATTATACATCGTTGCATACGGCCTCTATGTGGAAGGAAAAGAAAAGTACCCGGACAATTGCAATGCTATTTCTCTCAGATCCCTGGAAGAAAACCCCGAATCATACCGGTCAGAATATTCCAGGTCAATGTACAGATCTGTATCAATGTACAAACGGGTTCCCCATGTCAGGGTGTAGAGGAAGTCACGGTTGATATATTCAAAGCTCGTATATGCTTTTCCGTAGAGTTGCTCAAAGCGCACACTTGCTGTCAACCCATACTTGTGTGCAAGGTCAAAGTCGTAACTCTGCCGTAGTGATATTCCCCGTGAAAGACCTTCTGTGTCGGTTGAGGCATATTTCAGATACTGTCTGGTATCGGCGGTGTCAGCTCCGAGAAAAAACTCCATCATACCGGAATACCGGCTGATCCTGTAGGATGCACCGAAATCACCCAGAAGTACCCGTATGCCCGATTGCGTACCAATCCCCTCATAGTAGGGGGCAGCTATGGCTCCATAGAGAGTGAGGTTGTCAGAGAAAGTGAGCGTTGCAGATGCTACGGGAAGCGAGAAGAGTCGTTTCCCATAGGCCTCTGTGAGGTCGGCATCGGGGCGTCCGGGACTATTCTTAAAAAGACCAAATTCATAATCGGCCCGTTCAATACGCGGTGTAGAATGACGAAAACGAAGGCGGGTCCCTCGCCAGAACCCCCCGGTGATACCCAAATTATCGCGAATATACGAACTAATTTCTCCGCGGTTTGCAAAGGGAATATCCTTGCTTGAGGTGGTACTTTCAAAGCCAAAGGGCATTTTAAACTGTCCCGTTCGCCAATGGAGGTTTCCGGGAAAACGTATTTCGATATAGGCATTTTTTACGATATCCGGTGTACCAGCATCGGTGAAATCTGTCATAAGCGAAGCACGAACCTCACTGGACAAAACATCCCGAGTAAATAAAAAATCACTGCGAACACGGGTAAAGCCGAATTCACTTTCCCATTCGTCAGAGGAATTACCATCCTCTTCCACTGTGAGCATCGGCTGAATAAGAAGCTCAATATCAAGGACATCTGCCGCGGAAATTTGCAAGAAAACAAGGAGAAATAGAAAGAAGAGGAAGATCATAGAGCCTTCTTTATCAAAATATATCTACGAAGAAGCGTTCTTGCAAATATACATTCCCGCTGTAGAAGATAGATATGACCACTGGAGATTTTCCATCCCATGCCTTTGTTCTTTTCTGAAGTAGATCCCGCCGAATAAAACCGATGTTTGGTACCTATAACGCCGACACTATCCTGTCTTTCGGAAATGTTTTCCCATACTCCTAAAACCATGATATACTCTAACACAACGGACCCATATGCACTACGCATGGCAGCAACCTTCTCCGGAGGAGATATTTATGACCATTCTACGCAATTCATGGTGTCTCATATTGCTCTGCATCACCCTACCCCAGGCCTCCATAGAAAACTACCCGCCGTGGTTTCAACGACGCACCTTTCCCCGCTGGTTTTTCGAGCCTCCTGCCAAAACAGTGGTTGGCTTTGACAGTGCAAAGCCCCTGCGTGATGATGCCTACGATCGCTTCTGCAGTTTTATCACCATGCGCACCACCGGCTTTTTACGGGTACACCAATATGAACACCTTGGGCAACTCCTTTTTACCGATGAAGACAGTATCAGTTTCTTGTATGTACCCCGAACTGATGTAGATACCAGTGACCTTATTCTCTTAGACTCCCTCAAAAGTGCCGTTTCCATGGCGGGAATATTTTCCACGGACAGTGTTGCCATTGACACCACCCCTCTCTCTCTGTTTGAAACCGTCGCCCCGCCCAAAGACCCCAACTATATCTACGGAACCGGTGTCTCGCGGGTAAACCTCTATAACCCCCTTTGGGGCTGGATGAAAGCAGAAAGCCGCGCTATTCGAAACCTCATGGAGCAGAGTGTCTTTTCTTTGTATACCCTGGAACGAAGCAAGGATGGACGCATGGAGCGGGCAAGTTGGTATGACTTTGATCTACGCGTGGAAAATCTGGAGATTGTGCGTCGATGGTTCTGTGCAGAATCGGGAAATGCTGCTGTGGCGGTGAGAGTACGAAAGGGAAGCATTTCACCGTGGAAGAGTGAGAACGCCTTTCAACTTCCTTTGCCCCTGAAACCTTACGGATACATGCTGCACGAAATATCCCCGCACTAAAATCGGCACCTATAAAAAAGGGGATGTCCAAGACATCCCCATGCGCCCTATCTCCATCTTTACGATGATGATTCAGCCGGTTTACAGAAGTCCCTCGTAGGCATCTACTGAGGCATCTGCAAGGAACAGTTCAATAATTTTCCGTCCCACCGGATCAAGGTCATCACTGAGAAACTGCTTAACCTCCTCTTTAAAGAAGTTCGTAAGCATCTCCGCACCGATATCGTATGTCGCTTCACCCACTTCAGGCTGTTTTTCCACACAAAGAAACTGCTCGGGGACTTCAAAATCACCAACTCGAGCACTTTTAGGAGTGTATCCAAGAAGCGTGCACCGTGCGGGAACACAGTTTTCACGGGCAAAGAAAGAATCATCAGCCATGGAGAGCACTGAACGCCCAAGCCATTCAGACATGAAACCGGTTTTCCATGCACCAACGTGCTGGTTTGGAGTCAGGGAATAATGAAGCGAGGTAGTCTCTGCCATCTGACGAAGAAGCAAATTCGCTTGAGTCACTTTTTTCCCCGTGGCAAAGGGCCAGTATGAACCAACACCTTCAGACTGCATAAGTTTTTTACCCGCAGTGATACTGGGGTTTGCATGTCCCCGAGGAGATACAAGACGCCAGATCCATGCCAAAGCTGGAGGAAGTACATGTACCATACCGACAATACCGTAGGACGGTTTTTCCGTTGATGTAGCCGGCGCACGAAGACCAAAGTTACGAATATCTACATCAACGGTGTCCTGAAGAACTCCAGGAACAAAATTACGGGGCATAATCACCCGTGGATTGGGGCACGGAACCCCGGGCTCATCTTCCATATGTTCCCATGGCTTAATGGGTTCACCCTCGATGGACTTCAGATTGAGGAAAATAAGAGGCTCATCACACTCAAGGGTCAGCTCTTCCATATGAGGATCAATGCCTTGACGAGTTACATGGTCTACCCGAAGAAACCACGCTTCTTCAGCATCACACGCGGTAAGACGATCTCCCGATTCACCATGACGGGGATGGCACATGGCCATATCATCCGTAAGAGGTCGTAGCTCATCCTGATTTTCCATATCAATGGTAAGTTCTTCCCCGCTTACGAGGTTTTTTCCTACCACAAGCTGTCCCGCTTCGTTTCGGTGCGGCTGCTCAAGCATTTCTGACTTTCCTGCCCCGGAAGCACCTTCGTGCATAATTACGGTGGTTTTCTTACTGTTTTTTGCCTGCACCGTAGAGGCATGAAGGGTCAACCAGTCTTCCTGTTCACCAATTGTTAAGAGCGCACCATACACACCCTTTTTGGCAGAGGGACCGGGATACAGATTGTATGAAAAGATCTCATGCATGTCACCATGACGATTATGAACAACAACCTGCTTGCCGTCATAATGAGTGTGACGGAACGGAGGAGCCACAAACATAACAGAACGAACAACGAAATTTTCGTCAATATCATCAAGAGGAACAAGCCCTTGAAGATCTGCAAGACCACCAATAAAAAAGCCAGCATTCTTTGGTGCAATCAAGATACCACCATACTGTTTACCTTCGCTAAAGGGCTTGCCCAAATAGAAAGCAGTTACACAGAGATCTTGGGTTTCCAACCACTGCAAGGTCTCTTCACGAGTACCCGCAAAAGACGTTCCAAAGCGATCCGAATAGGTCGTTTTATCCGTGGGGAGGTCATCACCGATAACCATACACTCAGGGTCACGACGGCGCATGTAGGGTTCAAAATAGTTCACGGCAATCCCGTTGGATCGTTTTTCCGTCCACGCTTCATCCACTGTGCCTTTACCCGGTACGTCGTACGACACGGTCATACCGGAAGATCCCGCTCCACCAAGAGCAAGTTCAAGAAGCTCTGCCCGTGTTGAGGGAGTAATCACAGAAGGTGCCTTTTCAAGCAGAGAAAGTACATCAGCAGGAAGTGTTACATTGGGAATCATATGATCTCCTTTAAAAAAAATAATCGATATATAATGCCCCCCGAAAAACGAACAACGTTTTTCTGCGGGAGGTCTCTTAAAAAACTGTATCCTATGGGGATACCCTTTTTTAAACAACCGGAATTTATGCGTTAAATTTCAAGGCCCGGACAAGGGTAAAGATAATAACCCGTTCTCCCGTGGCAATACTGATATCCGTGTGAAGCGACACAATTTCGCATCCCGTAATATCTATAATTATGCGTTCAAGAAGTGGACGTGCTTTTTCCAGAAGCTCCTGACGCACCTGTTTTATAAGGCTCCGTCCTTTTTGATTGTCTTCTGTATTTGCCAGCTGTTTTTCTGCCGGCGTAAGCACTCCCTTTAGACGTACAAAGATGATATCATCAAAGATTACCGTACGCACCTCTTCAGGACCGCGTCCCATGTACTCTTGTTCAAAACGAATGATCGCTTGGGATATCTGATGCTCCGCCTCACCCCTAGGAATAGAGTTTTTCATGACAAGCTCCTTGAGTATTGCGGACGTTCCCGACAGTCTCACTTTCTGCATAACAACCCCGAAAGATTATCCTGCCCAAAGAGAGAGTGCACATCTGCACGGGCAAAAGATATATAAATCTTCACGTAAAAGCAAGAAAAAAAACGTAGGGGCAAAAGTCATTTTCTACGAATAAAACTCCCAGGAAAAACACTTCCCCCCGCACAGGGAAGTGTTACGTTACAAACAGTGCTTCCGAAACCACTGTTTTTTCCCGAAGACCCGTCGCACAAAACCCGAAGAGAAGCCCCTTCGGGTTAAAAAGATCACTGGCATGTAAATCTTATCTGCGGTGGTTTCTTAAACGCTCAAAGATTTGTTTTGAAGGCTCTTTCTGTGCGGGGGTATATCTATCTTCGTATTCATATATATCCCAGTGATCCGGTGGAATAGACCCCTCGTAGCGTTCAAAGGTGAGGGTGTGTATTTCAAACTCTTTGTAGTCATAATCAAATTCTTCCAGTACCCAGGTATGAGTTATTACAAGGGTATTTCCCTGCAAGGAATATTCCGTGTGCCACTCTTCACGCCAAGAGTTATATTCCCACTCACGGTCAAAACCTTCACCCAAAAGGGAGTTCCCCTCTATGAAAAATTCTCCTTCATCATACCAATAATTTCCATCCCAATAATCATGCACTTCAAATAGATTTGCGTTTGTATTGAAAACCCATATTCTGGTAGTGTCATCAATGGATTCAGGCCACTCTTCACTATCCAGAGTATCTCCATTCTCTATTTCCATCCAAACTTCTTCTTCATGAACAAGATTCCACGCTCCATGGACATCATGGCTGCCTTCGTCTCGTTGAAAGCGGACCGTAATCTCCATGTTTTCTTCAATGGTGATGGTGAGGGGGGTGTCATTTCCTGAGGCATCACCGCTCCAGCGGGAAAACACATAGCCCGCAGATGCCTGAGGGGTAAGGGTTATCTCCGTACCGGTGGGATAGGCGGCCATCAATGGAGACACATCCACCTCGCCATGCTCGGCAGAAATTTCCAAGGTATAGAGAGCAATTGCGTCAAAATCCTCATCCTCCCAGGGAAAAACATCAGCGGGAATATAAAGATTTTCATCACTCATACCTTCGTAGGGCGCTTTATCTGCGGGGATAAAGCGATATCCCTCGTCGGTAGATTCAAATATGCCGGACTCAATCTCATCCCCATTCTTTGTCAGGTAATATTCTTCCTCCGCATAGTCGAGAGAATAGACATATGTATTCCCTCCCACTTCAGCACTATACCGGATTATATCCGGTGTAGAATCACCCTTTGAATCACTATCTGAACAGGCAAAAAACAGCAGACCCAAGCAAAGAGTAATGTAAAAAAGACACTTCATAAAAACTCCATTCATAGTTTGAATATAGTGATAGTATGATGAAGATACGATTCCGGTGGAAAAACACGTTCATCTTTACCCAACAGAAGCTAACTGGTGTTTTGCGTGCGGCATTCGATACCTTCCTGTGGAGAATATAGCATTTTTTCCGAAAAAGGCAAGAAAGAAAAACGCCCCTTACGGCAGAAGTTATTTTTACGGATGAAACTCTCTGAAAAAACCAAAAAAACATTGAGCAAATTTACGACCGTTTTCATACTCCAGATCTTTTGAATCTGGATCCGCTCTGCCTGGTGCGGAACCTCCCCTGCAAAAAAGATAGAGAGGTCTTTGGGCTACTTGCCGCCTGCCTTTCCTATGGACGGGTAGAAAGTATTATCAAGACCCTGTCAACCCTTTTAGAACTCCTTGAAAATAGCCCTGCCGATGCTATTATGAACACAAACTTAGCAGAGAAGCGGTACCGCTTCTCCTCCTTTGTCTATCGCTTTACCCGCGGTGAAGAGCTGGCCGTCCTGTGTCACTGCATCGGGGAGATCCTTTCTCGGTATGGCAGTCTGGAGGAGTTGTACCAAATAAAAGGAGCGCACACCACATCCCCGCGAGATGCGCTCCGCAGATTTTCCCAGCACTTCCATCATATAGCACACCCCATCCTCTTGCCACACCGACGACGGGGGTTCTCTTACCTTCTCTCTCCTATGACAGGGCAAACCCCGGCAAAACGACTCAACATGTTTTTGCGCTGGATGATCCGCCCCGACGACGGTATCGACCTCGGCCTTTGGCCATCTGCCCGTAGAAAAGATCTTATTATTCCCTTAGATACCCATATTATCCGAGCGGCCGAGATTCTCAAACTCACACAGCGCAAAAGCACCTCGTGGAATACCGCCGCTGAGATTACGGAATGCTTACGCACCGTAGATCCCGCAGACCCAGTGCGCTTTGACTTCTCCCTCTGCCACTGGGGAATGGTTCATGTACGCCGAGGCTCCGCCCTTGACAGGACATCACTGTAATGGTAGAATATGGCACTAAAACATGGAGGTTCTATGAGGTTTAGAAAACGAGCGGAACTATTTCCCGGGGTACGCCTTAATTTTAGTAAATCCGGGGTCAGTATTACCGGCGGAGTTCCCGGTGCATCGATAAATATGGGAAAAAAAGGAACCTATTTGAATACGGGAATTCCTGGAACAGGCCTCTACGACCGGGTTCGTCTTGATGGGAAAACAGCACCATCCGGCACATCTCAAGGGCATACAAGAACGAACACCTCATCCATAATTCAATCGCACCACGCCCTGCATACCGAGGATATCGCAGAAACCAGCAGCACAGATCTTCAGGAGCTTAACACCGCCCTGTTTGCTTGTAAAGAACTCCGTAGCATCCTTGTGCAAGAATATCGGGAAACCAAACGTCACCTGCGTAATATCACCCTGCTACACCGATTTCTCAAACTGTTTCTTGTGGGGTTTTTCCTCCCTCCCGTGAGCAAAAAAAAGACAACCTTGTCTGACACCCTGCGCACTCAGCGCAAGGGCATTGCAACAACAGTTGTGTCCATAGGGTTTTCTCCTGAAAAAAACATCGAGGAGGCTTACGCTACTCTCAAGCAGGAATACCGCAGGGCATGCACCTGTCATACCATATGGGATGTAACTGCAGAAGTAAGGGTGGACCAGCAACGCCTGCGCAGTTTTTCCCGCACCCTTCTCACCAAGGAACACGCTCGGTGTGATACCATGGCCCATCCCCTTATTGCCGCTCAGCATATACCGCTTCATTTTGCCACAGCCCACAACCATCACCTCTATCTCTATCCGGGCTTTATCCTCATAGAGGGGAGGGATAAAAAACAGGGTGTCGTCGATTTAGCTGATACCACCGTATCCTTTGAGGAAAAAATTCTCCCAGAAGAGGGAGAAGTCCCCCCGGATGCCACGATAATACGAACAACTTGGAAACGAGTGAACAAGGATGGATCACGAGATAAACGATACCGAGATAATTATGAGATCCCCTTATGTACCTACGGGTTTCTCACTCTTGAAAGTTCCACGGGGCTGCGGGAGGCATTCCTTTTTAGCAGTTATGAAAAAAGCTCCTCCTTTGGAAAAAGTCTCACCCGGTTTATCCGCTATTTTACTCCAACCAAGAAGAATGATTACAATTAATTCTGTTTTTTCCGGTATACTGTACTATTTTTATACTACGCAATACAAACGAAGGAGACACTGTGAAATCTGTATCTATTCTATTCGTGGTGCTGCTGCTCTCAGGAGCACAGGCACGCGATTTTCTTTTTCCCTCTGTAAACCCTCCTGGAGACCTCAGGCCTGACCAGGTAGAACAATACATTACCATTATCTGGGATGATAACGCCTACTCGGGAAAAGCTGGCACCAACTACGAAGGAAACCCCAATGTCTCCTCCTTTACAGACCAGAGTTGGGTAAATGGTATCCGCAGCGAGGGAGGGTGGATAACTACGGGAAATAAAAACGAACTCAATATTACCGAAGGAGATATGGGCATGAGTTGGGCCACCTACACTCTTGCCGGAAGAAAGGCCTACTCCTATCCCCTATGGCATGAACATACTGAATATAGCCCACAAATTCCTGACACGGTCATTCATAACGATACCATTTGGGCCTGCACCGACTGGCCCGTGGGAGAGTTGATAGATGAGGAAGACTTTGTTTTTGACGAAACTCCTCCCTTTGCTCCCCCCCAAGTCTACAGTGGAGATATACCCGGTTGGTTTTCTCCTCCCTGGACTCCCGTTGGAGAGGTTGATCGGGAGCCACGCCGAATCAATCCTGACGGCTCCCCCATTACCTTCACCTTCAATGTCATCTCCGGTCTTATGGTTCCCACATGGCCCATCGATTGGCAAGCACGTGAATCAAAGTACGGCTATTATGTACCAAACGAAGAGTTCTACCCTGAAGGAACGCCCCATACGGAACGACACAGCAAAATAGCTGCTTCATGGGGACGGGAAATGCCAATATACGAAACAGAAGATCAAGAAACGCTCTTTATTGAAGGATATATTACGCAAGCCTATATAGAAGCACGGGATGCTGGCCATGAAATAGGGAACCACACCCTTGATC
>NZ_ASJR01000038.1 GCF_000474745.1 Chitinivibrio alkaliphilus ACht1
ACAAGGTGACATAAATGATTTAGTCGTGAATGAAGTTGAAGTCATCGATGGCCCGAATTGGATTGATTTGGAACATGTCGAGCCAGACTAGGATCATTAATTAATAATCGGTCTGGCTGGTGATGATTGAACTCGCTCTGCTCGTCACCCAACCTCAAAAATCTCCCCCCACCTCGTGGAACACCGCCTGCTGCGGTGTTCTTCCTTCTTCTCCCAGCTACCCTTTCTTCCCGCCTGACGGGCAGGCACTACTGCTCCCTTTCCATACTTCCCGTTCAGCAGATCCACCCCCCGCATCAAAGCCTTTCGACTTTCACTTTCCTGCACAGGTGCATCAAAAATACTGGTCTGTTGCGGCCCCTTCTCAAGCCCCGTCACCATCACCCCCGCTTTGACATACAAGGTGTTTTTCCGGTACTCCCGCTTGACTATTTCACAAGCAGCACGTACCAGGGTAAGGGTGTCGTTTGACGGGGGCTCTATAGGTACCGTCCGTTCTGCAAAATGCTTTTTTCCTTCCTTATGGGGACTGGTATGAAAAAAGACTGTCATCTGTGATGTACGCTGTCCCGCAGTACGCAGCTTCTCCCCACAGCGGGAGGCAAAGGTTGTAACCGCCTTCTCTATACCCGTAAGATTCTTTTGGGGGGTGCCGAAACTTCTGCTTGTGACAATACTCTTCTTCGGTGGCGGCGCATCTTCCAGAGGAAGACATGAAATTCCCTGTAATTCCATCCATGTTCGCACCCCCGTAATTCCCATCATTTTTTGTACATCCCCCTTGCTACACCGGCGGACAAAATCAGCGGCATTCTCCACGCCTAGGGCAGAAAGCTTTGCCGCACTCCGGCGGCCTATTCCCCACACCTCTTCAATGGGCATTTTCTGCAAAAGGGTGTGTATTTCCTCCTTCGTCCCAAGCAGGCAGAGCCCGCTACCTCCCTTTTTTGCCCACCAGTTTGCCCCCTTTGCAAGGGTTTTGGTGGGAGCTATGCCAACACCCACGGGTATTCCCACCCATTGATACACCCTCCTGCGTATTGCATCACCACAGGAGTCCTGCTTTTCCGGAGAAAGATCACTCAGATCCAGAAACGCCTCATCGATTGAATACACCTCAACAGCGGGAGAAAAGCCCCGCAGGGTCTTCATCACCCGCAGGGAAATGTCCCCGTAGAGCTCATAATTTGAAGAAAACACCGCAATGGAATGACGACGTATCTCTTCCCGTATTTTAAAAAGGGGGATTCCCATGGGAATGCCCAGGGCTTTCACCTCTGGAGACCGGGCCACCACACACCCATCATTATTGGATAACACCACCACAGGACGGCCTCGTAGTTTGGGATTAAAAAGCCGCTCACAGGAGGCATAGAAGTTATTGCAATCGACAAGGGCAAACACTACCGAAAAGCCTTAATGGAATAGGCAACGACTCCCCACACTTCAAAGTCCATACCCTCCGTAATCTCTATGACAGAAAACTCCGGATTGGCAGGATGAAGCTCCACGACTCCGCCCTTTTTGTGTAATTTTTTCACCGTAAATTCACCATCCACCATGGCCACCACAATAGAATCATGCTTCGGGGATAAGGACCTGTCTATCACCAGTATATCCCCGTTATGAATCCCCGCATCCCGCATGGATTCCCCCTTTACCCGGGCATAAAAGGTTGCCTCTGGATGCTGTATCATATCCCGGTTGAAGTCCAGGGAAAGCTCCATATAATCCTGTGCAGGAGAAGGAAACCCCGCCTGAGCTCCAAACTCAGCAAAGGGCAGGGGTAAATTCGTCCCCACCTCTGTATGGATAAACGCTATTTCATTTTGCATTATCGTACCTCCGCAGTAAAAATAAATCCTGCATGGGTCATTGTATGTCAATGGCACTAGAATCTCTCAAATAAGTACGTGAACAAGGAAGGACAGCGCATCACCCGGGACGTTCTGAAGTGCGGTACCATGGGAGTAGCACGGTGAAACAGGAAGAAGGTGCTTTCGAGTCTTGGTATGGCACTCATCAGAGCGGGGCATCTTTGAAGAATACCTCCCATACACACTCCTCATCACATTCTCAGAGAAGAGATGCTCGGACCAATGAGTTTTCACCCAAAGCAGTCTGTACCTCGCCGGTGACCACCTATTTTATAGGGGGGACGTATCAACCTATATACCCATTCAATTGGCCGATGATTTGAAAAATATGCACCCTCGGTGACACCGCTGGGATATGCTCAGAAGGAGATGATAGAGTGGTTTTTTTTAATTATTTCATCCCTTTCTTTTCGTTACTGCACAGACTATTTTACTCGGTATCAGGCTTTACTTCTAACGGGGATAGCATCCTATGTCGTTACTGGAAAAAATTGTAGAACGAGCACGAAATACGGGGAAGCGACTGGTTTTTCCCGAAGGGCAAGACCCCCGCGTTGTTGCGGCGGCACAGCGGGTTGTGGAAGAGTCCATTGCATCGGTGGTTGTCTTGGGAACAGAGGAGGAGTTGAGTGAATCATGTCAGCGGGCGGGAATTACCGCGCCCTGTTTTGATATGCTTGATCATCGCGCCTCTGCCGATTTAGATTCCTACACCCGTATCATCGCCAAAATGCGGGAAAAGAAAGATGTGGGAAAGGACCCGCAGAAGCTCCTGGAGTTTTATCGTGAGCTTATGCAGGATCGGCTCTACTTTGGAAATATGATGACCTTGCAGGGAGTGGCTGATGGGCTTGTTGCCGGAAGTATTGCCTCTACGGCGGATATGCTCAGGGCCTCCTTTCGAATTATCGGTACAGCACCGGGAATAAACACGGGAAGCAGCTGCTTTATCATGGATCTTGCCACGCCTGCCCCTTCCGGTGATGAAGTGTTGGTGTTTGCCGACTGTGGGGTTAATCCCGATCCCGATGCAGAGGCGTTGAAAGATATTGCTCTGGCCACGGCACGTACCTATGCATCCCTGCGAAATGATACCCCGCGAGTTGCCTTCTTAAGTTTTTCCACTGCCGGCAGTGCAAAACACCCCCTGCTTGAAAAAATATCCCGTGCAGCTGAGCTTACAAAAGAAGCGGTTCGTACGGCTGGCTTGTCTATTCATGTAGATGGAGAGGTACAGGCTGATGCCGCCTTGGTACCGGAGATTGCAGCAAAAAAATGTCCTGAGAGCCCCTTGGGGGGGGCTGCAAATATTCTCATATTTCCCGACTTAAATTCAGGGAATATCGCCTATAAGCTCATCCAGCGCTTGGCCGGAGCCGGAGCGTACGGACCTATTTTACAGGGGCTTTCAAAGCCCGTAAATGATCTATCCCGCGGATGTTCTGCCGATGATATTTTTGGGGTTGCCGCGATTACGGTCTGCCAAGCTCTGTAAGTTTACGCCTTTGACGAAAGGGTATAGATATATTTGTCAAAGGCGGCTTTTGTCCCGATAATGGTGATTGTATCTTCAACGTGAGCGGCTTCAATTTGCTTTTCAATACGATCTGATGGTGAAAAGAGTATGATATTTCGCCCGCTTTTACGAAGCCCTTTGGCGATACGCTTTAGGGCTGTTAGCGTTTCCGCATCCGCTTCATAGATATCTGTTACTTTCAGCACAATCTGAGGTGTACCGGATCGTTTCGTCAGTTGATCGATGGTCTTGAGCAGCTGCGGAATAAATTCCTTGGTAAAAAACCCGGAAAAATCGATGGTAACATGGGTGTGCTGTCGCGTAATATGACTGTCCAGATACGGGGTGAGCTCCTCCTCTGTTTCAGCACGTTTTTCCTTTTTCGGATCTTTCTCTGTGGGGTCAAGAGAGAGTTTTCGGATAATTGATTTTACCGATTTAAGCGGCATATTTGTGGTTGCTGCAATCTGCTGTGGAGAGATGTTTTTTTGGTGCAGCTTATAAATTCGATGGTAAATATTCATGCCCTGTCCCTTCGTCGTATATGAACCATACTTCCAGAGGCTCCATAATATACCTCATGGCAGGTACTCAGGGCGGGGGTTGGTTTATTCACTTTCATCAATCACCTCTTCTACCAGGGTGGTAAGTCGCTCTTTTTCTAAAAACCCCTCTATGGCTTCTTCCACAGACTCTTTAACGTGCAACTCCTGGGAGAAACCGAGGTAGAGTGAGTAGATAATGCAGAGGAGTATTGCGGCAAAGGGCAGCCCCGTAATAACGGAGGCTGTTTGAAGTGTGGTCACCCCGCCCCCAAGAAGAAGTACTGCGGCAATGCAGCCTTCCATGACAGCCCAGAAGACTCGCTGTCGTACGGGAGATTCCAATTTCCCTCCCGAGGTAAGATGGTCTACCACAAGGGAACCTGAGTCGGAGGAGGTGACAAAAAAGATTACCACCAAGAGAATTCCCATAAGGGAAAGAAGACCACTCACGGGGAAGTAATCAAGCATGTAAAAAAGCGCCGTGGCAACATTGTCCTGTACAGCCCCGGAAATATCAGCAACTCCGGATACTTCAAGGGATATGGCACTTCCTCCAAAAACTGACATCCAGATGAATGAGAGGAGCGAAGGGATGAGAAGTACTGAGAAGAGAAATTCACGTACCGTACGTCCCTTTGAGACACGGGCAATAAACATTCCCACAAAGGGTGACCATGAGATCCACCATGCCCAGTAAAAAATGGTCCAGCCGCCCTGCCAGTTTGAATCGCGAAAGGTTTCGGTCCAGAAGCTGAGCTCCACGAGATTTGAGAAGTAAAACCCGAGGTTTTGGGTAAAACCGTTGAAAATGTACACCGTGGGTCCGGCAATAATAATAAACAACATGAACAGAACAGCAAGCCCCATATTAAACTCACTGAGTCGCTTCACCCCGCCATCAAGGCCCAGAACCACCGATACGGTTGCCATGGCGGTAATTGCTGCAATGAGAAGAATCTGCATGGTGGTATTGATCTCCATGCCAAAGAGGTAGTTCATGCCGGCATTTATCTGAGATACCCCCAGTCCAAGGGAGGTGGCCAGACCAATAAGGGTGGCAAGCACGGAAAAGGCATCGATGAGATTGCCCCAAAACCCGTAGATCCGTTCCCCCAGAAGGGGGTAGAATATGGAACGTATGGTGAGGGGAAGGCCGCGGTTAAAGGCGAAAAAGGCAAGACCGAGAGCCACCACGGCATAGATAGCCCAGGGGTGGATACCCCAGTGAAAGAAGGTGATTCCCATGGCTTGCTGAGCAGCTTCGGCAGTTTTGCCGGAGACACCGTGAAACATGGGGGAGGGAGACATGTAGTGAAAAATCGGTTCTCCCACACTCCAGAACATGAGGCCAATCCCCATGCCTGCACTGAGAAGCATGGCAAACCAAGCCGGGGTGGAAAACTCGGGGCGTGCATCCCGTCCGCCCAGACGGATATTCCCAAAGCGGCTGAAACCGAAGAACAGGGCTGCCAGCACAAATATATTGACGGTTAAGACAAGAAACCATCCAAAGGTTGCCGTGATGTATTCAAGGGTTGACTCAAAGAGCTCTGTTGCCTCTTCACGGAACAGGAGGGTGCAGCAGATGAAGAGAGCTAAGACAACACAGGAGGCAAGGGTTACACCGAAGTGGAGATCAAACCCTGCCCGTGTCCAGTTGTCTTGGCCGGGCTCTCGCTGTTCTGCATCATCGAAAAAGGACGCCGTGGGTTGGATCTGCAACCCCTTAAAGGGGCTTCTGTCACGAATGGCCCGACGACGGGCCCGTGCTTCAATACGATCAAGTTTTGCAATGAGTTTTGCCTTTTTCCGTGCTTCTTGGACATTTGTTAAATGCGACACGACTCCTCCCGTATCATGAATCTTGTTTGAGCAGTATACAATAGAAAAATATACTCTGCAAGAATCTCTGTAACGGGGGTGTATCTTTTATTCAGCACCACGAAGCAGGGTTTAGTAGCTGTAGACACCTCGGTTGAGCCCGTCTCGTATGGCGGAGATGAGTTTATTGCTCCGTATGGTGGCGGAGGTATAGCCGTCGACCTCGGTGGTAACAATGGCTTCAGGGGTGTAGAGATCTTCGAGATGCTCCGTGATATCTTTTCCCACAAGATGATTCAAGGCTTCGTGATATTGTTGAATCACCGACGCCCAGGGCTCCTCTTCGGCATCGATATTGTAGTCTTCATCTCGTCTGAGATGGCGGAAGGAGGCCTCTGTCACATGGTCGTTTTCCAGGGTAAACTGAATGTTGACCTGTATGTCGCTGCCGTCAATAAAGACGCCACGGTATTGGCCGTCTTCGTAGGTCTGGGGCTCTTCGGGAGTCTTCTCGGGGCTGCACCCCAGAAAGAGGAGGGCAAGTAGGGCGGTAAGGAGAGAGAAAAATGATTTGTTCATGGACGAGCTCCTGATTTGTATGAAGTTTGTAGAGATATAGCTTGTGCAACCTACCTTGTCAATAGTCTTCATAGACTTTTTTCTGGTATGGGGACTCGGCAGGGGGCTTCTGTCTGCGGGTTATGCGGGTGCGAACCCGTGTTACCAAGGGGGACAGTTCTGCATTGAGGGTCCGCAGGGTTTCGCTGAGCTCATAGGGCGGGGGCATTTCCCTGCGTGCGGCGTCCACGGCACGCCGTTGTTCCTCAATCTCTTTGAGCTCTCGGTGGGTTTCTGCCACAGAGGAGAGGAGAGGGAGAACACCGGCTTTCTCAAGAGCCTCCTGTGGGAGTTCACGCAATACTGAATCAAAAAGAGAAATCTGTTCATCCCGAGGTTTATACTGCAAGGTGCGATCGTGGCGATGGATGATATCTCGCACCATGGCTGCAGCGCGCGCCCGTTGCCCCAGATGAGCTATTTCGGCGGTGATTTCCACATAATTTCTAAGCTTGACAAAACCGTCGTTGAAATGGGTATCCAGCTCTTTTGATCGGGCGGGAAGGGCAGCTTGATCATTGAACACCATGGCCTGACGAAGGTCTTCCTGTATATGTGAGAGGCGAGATACAGCCGCCTGGAGCAGATCGTTTTCACCGTGCCTTCCCGTAAGGAGTGAAATTACTGCTCCGGCAGCGGAGAAGGTTTCTGATGCGCTGTAATGGTAGAGATAGAGGGCTTTCATGGGTCTTCTCCCTGGTAATTCGGTGAGATGGTGCGTTACGTGCACTATTTTTCGGTATACTATGAATAGATCTTTCATTGTTTGAATGAGAAGCTTTGCTAGTACTGTTTTGAATACAATCATCTGAGTGAGTCTTCTCGGTTTGTCATACAATTCTCCATGGAGGAGCTGGTGTATGAACCTCGAACAGCATGCCGCACCACGAAGGGCATAACTCCTAACTCTTTTTTAGGAGATGTCTCTATGGTGCGTACAAAGTAGAACAGAATGGTGGGTGAATGGGGAAGGAGAGCTTCGTGGCAGTATACCCACGTAGCGGTTACGGGGGAGATTCTTCAAGGGGCGTTTTGTGAGGGCGTGCGCTCTCCTTGTTCGGGTCCCCGTTCATTCTGCAATAGGGATTTTCTGTAGCAGGGAGATCTCATGGGATCTTTCCTGTTAGGATACGTGCACTTTTCCTATGGATGTATCCCCCATGGAACTACTGGGCGAGGTGTATCATGCATCTTGTCCACCTTTCCAGGTCGTTTGATGCGGTATTCCCTGATTGGAGCAGATGATTTTATGCAGGGGGATCTTCAAGGGGACGGTGCGTGTATACCTCGATGTTTTTTGTGACACATTGGGGGGCTTTGCTATATCTGAGGAAGAAGAGGAAGCGATGCAGACAGGTGTTCAAAAGATCCCGGAGATTCCAGCCGCACCACGGTGCCCAGGGACGCCAACTTCTCCAGACAAACCCCTTTGGAGGAAGTACTAAGGTATGATTTCTAAACCCCGCGAGGGTGAGTAGTTGCTGTAAACTTTCTTCGGTGTATCCCGTAACGTGGGTTATGTCGATAAAGCGACTGTATGCCCCAAGTATATTTGACATATTCGGTACCCGCAGTACTAGGGTTCCTCCCGGAACAAGGGCATTTTTCAAAAGAGACAACATATTCTCTGCTTCATCCACGGGGATGTGTTCAAAGACATCGTTCATGACTATGACATCATAGCTTTGTGATTTAGTCTGAAGGAATTCCCGTCCATCCATACAGGTAACGGGGACACGATTTTGAGAACAGGCAGCAGCAGTTTCTGCCTGGCCGGGAACAAGTTAAACCCCTTCAATATTTGTGTAGCCTGCTGCCCATAGTGCCAATAGTTGATGCCCCAGCCGCAGCCTAGGTCGAGTATCTTTGCCTGTGTATTTTCGGGGAGCCACGGTTTTGTACAGGCGAAATTTTTCGGAGATTTTAAAGCAGTCTCCCAGTCAGGTTTTGTATTTCCTACATGGGCATAATGCATCTCATATTGTTCATAGGCTGTGCTCATGATAAAGATCTTTCTCGTGTACGGAGTAAAGTAGAAAAGAATATATATATCCCTGCGCAGTACGGCACACATTTTTAGAAAAAAACAGGGGGATATCCTCTTTTTTACTGCTTTTTCTGTAGTGCTATTTTGTGTATATTCATACAGCTATGAGGTTCTTGTATGTTCGTGCCTTGCCCATACTGTTCTCTAGGGATCGCTTTCAGATCGGGTTGTTTCAAAGAACGAAAAAAGGTCCTTCGTCATGGCATCAAAGTCGGGGTTATGGGCAAGGCGAGCAAAGATCAGGCTATCCTGCAGCCCCATTTCTCCCCAGTATATAACATCATCCTTGCGACAGCGCAAATACTCTGTGGATCCCTCCTCGTAGTGAAGGCAAAAACGGTATGATCCTTCCGTGCTGTAATACCGGTTATGGGGGGAGTACGGCAGGGTAAGATGGGAGAAGGCGAAGATGTTTTGTTCTGGTCTGCTGGCGCTGTGATAGGATATTTGGGAGGTGTTTTCCTTTGGGGAAGTGGTGTAGATACGTCCCCGGGCGGGGGCTGGTTTCCATGTTTCAAGAAGGGTGACAACCGCAGAGATATCCCCCAGGGTGGCATCTTCCGCCACGGCAGTGATAAAAAGGGGTGTTTCGGGGTGTGGCGGGCTGGTTGTTTTTCTCTGCACTCTGCGTGCAACCTGACGAGTTTGGGCCATGGATGCCATGGACATCGATTCGTATTTATAGGGGTTTTCATCGGCCCTGATACGAAACCAGGGAGTAATATACTGGAGCAAATCGGTCAGCATAGATATGGACGGAAGGGATATGGCCGGAGAGATAAGCCCCAGCCCATCTAGGGTATGGGAGTGTGCCGCGTCTAAAAGAAGGGCTCCCCCAAGGGAGTATCCTACGCCGTAGAGGGTATCCACTTCTTCTTGAAAAGAGGTGATTGCCCAGGAAAGGGCTGCACGCCACATCTCTTTTGTGGCGTAGCGAAGATCCCCCGGGGTTGTGCCGTGACCGGGAAGCAGTATGGCCCTGACATGGTAGCCTCGCTGGGCGGCTTCCTGGGCAATATCTGCGAGATTAAAGGGGGTGTCCGTAAGGCCGTGAACCAGCAGTATTCCCCGTCCGGTGGGAGTCTCTGGACGTAACTCAAAGGGGGCTATGTCATGGATGACTGAATCGGGAAGGTGGGGGTGTATCGTGGTGAGAAGGGTACGCATGGTATCAATATACCCGTGGAAGGGGAGGGTATCGTGGAAATTGGGGGAGTCATATACCCCGGTGGGGGAAAATCGGCTGGGGAGAAAGGCTTCGTTGGCCACACGAAGCCCTCCCAAAGAAAGAAGTATGAGGGCAACTCCACCTATGATAATTCGTTGTTTCATCAATACATACCTCGTATACGGTCATATTGAATAATATAGTCTATGAGTTCTTGCGGGGCAACGAATCTCCTTTTTTCCATGGATGAACCTCCTGTGATTCTGTGGGAGAGTGTTCTTTCAAGGCAGGAAGGACCATTCCGTGAAAAAAAAGATCACCTTTGGCCGAGGGCGATGTCAGACTGTATTTTGAAAAAAGAGCCATTCAGCCGGAGGGTATTTCCATGACGCAGTCCCATGCTATCTACGTGCGCCCCCTTGTCCCTGCAGAAGATGCGGCAGCCGTAGCCGCTCTGGCAAAACGGGCCTTTCCCCCCACGGAATCTGTCTTTGTTGGCATAGATGATGCCGGCGGATATATCGCCGAAGCAGGGGAGCAGGTTGCCGGTGTGTGTCTTATACGGGTGGTTTCCCTTCCTGGAAAAAAGCGGGTGGGCTATGTCTCCTGGCTGATGAGTGATCCGGCATTTCGCGGCCAGGGGGGTGCTCAAAGGCTTGTGGATACGGCCACCATGCAGAGTGAGTTCTTCCGCACCGGGGAGCGTTTGGGCTGATGTTAAAAGCATAATTCCGAAGGAGTACAGAGGTTATTTTTTCGCTGTTGCGATTCGTCTCTCCTGTTGTACTCTT
>NZ_ASJR01000039.1 GCF_000474745.1 Chitinivibrio alkaliphilus ACht1
TCCACCCGTGCAAGAGCACGGATTGTATCACCGGAAGTAATTATAAAGGGTTCATCATATGGATTTTCACCAATCACGGGTTCAGTATTGCCACGGGCGTAATAAATCGCATCGTCATCCCCAAGGGGAATGAGCTCTCCATCTTCATCACGAAGGTCAAGGGTCACTTCATGCTGTGATGTTGTGAAAAACTGCCGGTTCTCATAGGCTGCATCAACACTGTTATCTTGCACTTGATCGTTGCCGTAGAGCAGCGCAGCGGGAAGATCTTGTTCATACACCCAAAATCCTTCTCGGGGGTCTTCATAGGCATCTCCCGTAGTTGCCACTGCGCGAATTGTATCAGAGGATGTAAGAAGTAAGGGAGTTTCGTACGGGTTCACGCCAATCTCAGGTGCGTCGCCGCCACGACTGTAATACACACGTTCTGTGCGGGAAATCTCCACTTCTTCTCCATCCTCGTCGCGTAAATACAGTGGAACTTCATGTGTTTCCGTTGTGAAGGTATGCGGGGTGTTTTTTGCTTCTTCCAGAGTAGTTGACTGGCGGTACTCCTCTGCAAAGAGGGTCGTTTTGAGCGGGAGGCGTTCAAGATAGATTGTTACTTCTGCCGTATCATGTATCTGAAGTGTATCCTGCGGCGACTCAACATGTTCAGCAAAGGCATTCACAGTGAAATGATAGTTGTTTTGTTCATTGTATACAAGAGAAGCCGTGGGGGAAACCGTGATTTGTCCGGTTTCTTCATCAAAGAAAAACTCCTCTGGGAGATCACGAGCTGTAAGGATGTCAACTGGCTTTTCAAGAGTAAGAACGCCAACCTCTGTGCCAGCGGGGCTTTGCTCAGGAATTGTAAAGGTTTGATCTGAAATAAGTGAGGCGTCATAGGGTTCATAGCGATTCGTAAAATAGAAGGAGAGAATATCGTGGCGACTGTACGCAGCTCCTGTAGCAGAGGTAAACCCTACAAAGACATCGGGGCGTCCCAATATTTCAGGAAGATCGATATTCTCGGTGTGGATGGGAACGTCGGGACGTGAACCCGATCTGCTGACACGAACCTCCATTTCCTCTGTTGTACCATTATAATCCACCCAAGCATGCCATATTTCTCCGTTTTTCATGAGATGTTCCTGTGGAAGAGAAGTGGCCTCTCCATGAATAAAAGGGTGAATTCTATTTTGCCAATAGATGCCGACATGATTATTGCAGGGATCCGGCGTTCGGTGACTCATACTATTATTCCATGTATCAAACTCAACAGCAACACTCTGCTGAATACCCTGGTACCCCATTGAACCACCGCTCTCACCAGCTGTGTTTGATAGCGGTTGCACTACAAAGGCAAGACCGTCTGCTCCGCTGATATGATTGTTAAGCGCATCAGAATAGCCACCATTATCATGAATACGAAAGGTGAAATAAGCACTGAAGGATGCATTAAAATCACCATCATCACCAACTAAGTGGATACGTTCAGTTATAAAGGCACTGCCAGCTTGAGTTGCCCGTGATTCGGTGAGTCTCAGTACATCCCGCCCTTGATCAGACACTGGGGAATCAATGGCATCTTCATTAATTTGCCAAGCAGAAAGATCCGAAAAATCATCATAGGAAAAACTGACTACTCCATCCGATGTAAGTCTTCCCTCATTACCAAACGTGATTTGGGCAACGGAAAAAGTAAAAAGATAATAAATAAAAGAGGTGGTCTTAACGGATGGTTTAGAGAGATATTGGTCATTGCATTCTCCAACAAGTGTTTTATAACATCATGCAAGACAATATAGGAAAAAAACAATAATTTGAATGAAAAAAATTGCTTTTTTGATTAAAAAATAATATAATAGTGATTATGCAAAGGTGTCACTTGTTGTTTGTGGAAATGCAAAGTGTGGCATCTTTGGTTTTAGTCAACAAAAACCTGTATTGTGTTTTTTTGATAGGCACTTTCAATGGGGGAGATTTGTTTTTGTTTCTGGTATTGCTGTTTTCGTCTATATTTGCCACGACGCCGCGAATAAGCGGTTTCTTTGTACAACCCTCCTTAGTGTATGGTGCGGTGGGGTGGAATCAACAGGGTAACGCGGTATTTGACTCGCAAGATGCCTATAATGCGTGGGTTGCCTCCATGGCAGACGTGGGGGGAGAAGATCTGTTTTGGCAATGGAGCGTTCGCTATGAGGCCGATCAGGAGTGGTTTTCCCGTGAGTGGGGTGGTCCTTCATCGGCAGATTTTGCCTACTTCCCCATTTCATCAACAACTCTTTCGGGTATTGAAACACAACGTTGGACCGACCCGACGAATTGGCCTGGAAGCGATGTTTCACCTCTTGAACGAACCCTTGCGGCGTGTGAAAAAGCGGGGGTCAATCTTTGGATTGGTCTGTATGTCAATGAGCATCCTGATAGTTATAACTGGTGGCGAGTTGTCGGTTCAAATGGTATTGATCAAAGAGATTCGGCCATTGTAGAATATCATATTGAACGAAGTATACAGGTGGCTCAAGAGATATTACACGCCTATGGTGACCATGATGCCTTTCAGGGAATCTACATTTCTCCGGAACTACCGAATCTCGGTTTTATGAATCGGGAAGATTGGGACTATGCCGCATACATGTTAGAGCGGATTACCCGAGCGGTTCGAGATATACGTCCGGAAACAAAGATCAGTATCTCGCCTTTTTTCAATACGGATCTTACCTCTCCAGAAGAGTATGGAGATTTTTGGGAACATCTACTTCGTACGGCAGATATTGATGTGCTTATCCCGCAAGACGGCGTTGGGGTTTCTCCTCATACGCTCCATGGTGAGCGCGATATGGTGTCACCCTTTCTTGCCGAACTCCAGCGAGCAGCCAGCACAACCAAGACTTCTTTTTGGGTAAATTGTGAACTCTTTACCAATGAAGGAACGCGTGAAACCCCACGGTTTGTTCCCACGGATATGGAAACCTTTCAGAAGCAGCTTTCTGTGGCGGGGGTATACGCTGAGCGGATCGTTTCTTTCTCCTTTCGCTATATGGACCCCAATCCATCCCATGAATTCCCCGCTGGTACGTGGCTTGGGGATACTGAAGAGGGTGGAGAGCTTCGTCGCGCTCTTTGGGATGCGTATCAGACCTATGTAGAGGATGCAGAAACTACTTTGGGTGAGACGGCACAGGGGTCACCCACTATCTGTCGAAAAGAGTATGTTGCTGCGGGGGCTTCCCAGATACGGATATTTACCAGTTGTGGACGGCTTGTGAGAGAACAGTCTTCCATGAAAGTCGGTGAAGAAGATGTGCAAGCACTTATGCCACAAAATGCAAGGGTATACTTCGTAGAATGGAGCGGAAGGAATGGAAAGTATGTAGAACGAAGATATGGGAGATAAGGTGGCTTCTCGCGGAATCGAACCACGGACACGGGGATTTTCAGTCCCCTGCTCTACCGACTGAGCTAAGAAGCCACATTTCTCAAAGACGAACCTAATATATGTGAATAATTTGTTCCTGTCAAGAATCTTTTATAATTTTTATGTGTTCACGGTTTATCGTGTAGAGACTTCGCCGTGTGAGTCCATCAAAGAGTGGGGCACATCGGTGGAAGTCATCGAGGGAGTCCTCTGTATCTTTTCGGAACAGCTCAATGTCAATGAGGTTGTAGATAATATTACCTACATCAATGGGGGTCTCTATGCCGGCATGGGTAAGTACTTCTTCTCCCATGGCACCATACTTTGCAAAGGCGAGCTCTGCCAGGGATGAGACGATTTGCTGTGCCGACAGATGTCCTGCTGTGTCAGTTTTTGCTCGATAAAACTCCATGGCCGTGGCAACAAGCTCGTAGGCCCCAAGAGAGTAACGCGTGTCCCGTCCCGTGGCAATAATTCTGTTTTCTATGAGGGTAAAGAATGTTTCGGTCATCTTAACGTACCGGCACCATCATAGAGCTGTTTCGACCGCTGCGGATATCAACGGTACGTTCGACTGTTCGTTCACCGTGGCGAAACTCAAGGGTGTGAGATCCCACCGGCAAGGTGATAGCGCTGGTATTGGTTGTGCCAATCTTCTCCCCATCTTTGTAAATATCAGCCATGGGGGGAAGAGAGTTAAAGAAAATCTCTCCCGTTCGTGCCGCTGGTTCAGGCTCAGGTTCAGGCTCTGGCTCAGGTTCTGGGGTAGGTTCTGGGGTAGGTTCTGGGGTAGGTTCTGGGGTAGGTTCTGGGGTAGGTTCTGGGGTAGGTTCTGGGGTAGGTTCTGGGGTAGGTTCTGGGGTAGGTTCCGCACGGCTTTGACGCGGCTCCTGCTCCGGTTCAGGAGCTGGTGTAACTTCTGCACGAGCAGGCGTTTGTGATTCCTCTGGTTCTGTCCGTTGCTCTGCACGTGCTGGTGGTTCTTCCGCAACGGGAGAAGCTGAAAGGCGCGCTTCTACTGAGAGGGGCTCTTCAAAATATTGTACGCGTTTTCGGTGAGACTCATAGCCTTCTTTCTCGAATCGCAGGGTGATATCTCCGTATACAGAGGGGTTCTCCCATGTGTAGGGGGTTGTGCCCAAGCGTCTATTGCCTTCGTACACAACGGCCCCGGAAGGAGTCGAACCTATGTTAATTGCAGGGGGGGGAGAGGATTCCTGTTGTTGTGGTTGCTGCCGTCGCGGCTCTTCAGCTCGACGAATTGGTATGGATCTTCGTTCCCGTTGTGTTTCTGCAGGGGGAGTCTTTTCTTCCTCAGGCTCCTCTTCTGCCTCTGGTGCTTCATCCTGCTCCGGTTCAGGGAGAGCATCATCGAGAGGTGATTCTTCATACAGAGGATCGGGGGCTTGTTCCACCGGTGGCGTGGGTTCTTCCTGCCCCATGAGTTCATGGAGCGGTGTTCCCTTGAAAATTGTATCGCGGTGGATAAAGAGATAGGCACTGCCTCCTGCTAAGAGGGCCACCAAGAGAAACAGTATTATAACGACCCCTGCAGGAAGACTCTTTTCTTTGAAATCATCGTCAAAATCATCATCAAAGTCTCCAGACAATTTGTTGAAATTAAATGATGAAAGGGAAGACTCATCTTCTTCGGGGGCATTAACAACCTGGGTATGTTCCGGGACAACTTGCTGTTGTGATTTCTCTGGTTCTTTTTCTGGCGGCTCTGAGGCAGGTGCTGGAGGAGGTGTCGGCTCTTCGGCGGGAGGGCGTTCTTTTTCCGCAGGGGGCGTTGTGCCATGCTGTTGCACGTAGGACGGAGAACTTACCACATCAGAGATCTTTTTTACTTCTCCATATGATTGACAGACCTTGATGAAATTTTGTACTCCAGCCTTTGTCAAAAGCTCCAATACTTTCGCATGTGAAGCAATAAGTAGTATGCGCCCATCAATGTCTAAGATAATCCGGTTCAGACGGATAAAACGATTGATAGAGTCCGAATAAATATACGTAAGAGAGGTGAGGTCTATGGCAATGTAAGGGTTGCCCGCACGAACCAATTCCTCCGCTTTTTCTCCGAGAGTTACGGCGTCAAGAAGCTCCTCAGGCTCTAATTCAGGAATGAGTACCTTAAAAACACCGATTTTCTTCACAGAAATATTAATGATTGCCTCCCGGTCATGCTCCATTGTGCAGAGTCGTTTTCCCTGGTAAATAATATATATAAATTGATTGAAAAAAACACACATACTTTTCTTCGTGAAAAGTTTCTGCTCTGTTGTGCCTTCTTAGGGCTGGAGAATGGTTTTTTCCATGGTTGATATAAAGTGCCGCACCTGGGAAATCTCTTCGGTAAGATTTGCATCAATCGCACGGAGATAGGGGTCTTCGCGGTGGGCTTGTTTTAGGATGGTTTCTAAACTATCAAGAAAAAGGGCGCTTTCCTGGCGATCAAAAATTTCACGCCGTCTTTTTTCCAAGAGATGGGCAAACTCGGGAATTGTGTCAAACTGCTCAAAGGCTCCATTTGAAAAGCGGGGAATGGTGTCATGGGTGCCGAAAAAGGTTCTGTCTAAGTCCCACGGAACAATCTCAAATTTTTTTGATACGGCGCAGCGGGCAAGGGAAAAGTTGTTCCGAATTCCATCGGAGTTGTCTATAAGTTGAGTAACCGCATAATAATCAATGAAGTTCGAGAGATTTACAAGAGAGTTATCACGTTCTTCCGGTGAGATACCCGAATCTATTTCAGATAAAAGGGCGGAGAGGTCATCGTATTCCATACATCGTGAGGGATATTTTTTTGAAAAACTTTGAGCTGGATGGAGTCCCGTTGTGTGAGTGAGCCAGCCTCCCAACTCAATTCGATACCGACTGAGCAAGGGGCGGTTTCGCACAGAAAAATATTCATCTCGTATCTGTTCACGAATGAGATACAGCCCCATGGGGGTATTGTTAATAAGCACCACCACCGGCTCAACATAGTGGGTTTCCATGCCTGCAGCACGAAAAAAATGATGTGCCGTTAGTTCGCGCACAAAGGAGTGGTCGTGAAATTGGGCAGAAAGGGCATAGCGACTTCCCGAGGAGGTTTTTATGGTAAAAGATGGCTTGGGCAGTCGGCGTGCGTCGTTTCCTTGGCGGCGAATGAGAACGTCGGGAGATTCACAATAGGGAACCGCCGTATCACGCAGGGAGGAGTATTTGATGGTTCCTCGGCGCCATTCATTGGTGTACGAGGTTGAGAAGAGATTGTCGTAGACCCGATCGCTTACGGAGATATGGAGCAGGCGTAGATCGGGATTTTTCCACGATTCCGATTCGTGGGGAGCGGTGAAGTCGCAGGCCTGCAGAAGCAGGAGGAGTAACAGCCAAAACCTTACCATCGTATTCGCACCCGCACTGCTCCCCCGCTGATACGACGGGTATATTCTCCATGGTGTGGCGGGAGTGTTCCATACTGAAAGTCGCCAGAGATGAGCAGTTCTGCAATGTCTGCATCAATAATACCCACGGAGAGCCCCGGCCGAAACTGCAAACTGGTTTTACCTGTCTCGTGATTATCAAGCAGATACACCCCCTCAACAATGGGCCGGATCGTTTCCAGTATGTACTCTTCTGGACGCTGAAACCCGTAGGAGTAACAAAGTCGTATACCACCGTAGAGAATACGCATCTCCTCATTCATTTGTCGCTGAATTCGCTCGGCTGATGGGTTTGTTCCCCCCATGATCTCGATCTCCCCCCGGTGGGCCGCTTGATCATAGTTGAGGGCCATGTTTCCCGTAATAACATGTACTGAGTCGGGGCTTTTTGATCCATGGGTTACAGTGAGCGATGAAGATGCTTCGAGGGAAGATGCGAGCTCCCATTCAAGACGATGTATCATACTGTACCGATGTGACATATCTGCGGCTACGGCATGCCAATAGGTTCGATTATCCCTGCGATGACGGTAGGCGAGGGTAAAATCACGGCCAGGTAGATGAAATGAACGAATTCGTTCGTGCAAAATAGAGCGATCAATCAGCTGTCGTTCATCATGGGAGAGCCGTTCTTCGAAGGAGAGGCGTTTTTTCATATACCCCGCCCGAATTTGTCGTCCTCCACCTAGAGAGAAACGCACATCAAATGTACCCATATGTAGGGCTTCATCATCTATGTCAAAGGCGAGATCTGTACGTAGGGTTATACCAGATAGCGGGGATATGGCGATGTCTGTGGTGAGCTTTCCATGTCGTTGAATATCCTCGTCATAAACGTAGACAGAATCATTGAGGGATACAGACATGTCGTGATAGAGCACTCCCAGACTTGCCGCACCGCTCAGGGAGATGTCAGAAGCTGCAAGGGTAAAACAAACAGATAGAATAAGCAGTGCAAAAGAATGCCGCATAGATCTCCTTTATCATGGGTTGTTCTAAAATATGTTTAATCTTTCAAGAGGAGAAGAACTGTTTTTTTACGAAAAAAGAAAAAAAAGTGTTGGTGTTTGGCTAATTTTGATATATCTTATTGGTGAGTGGATACTCCCTCCACTCTATGTGAATGTGTGTGATGATGAGATATCAACCGATCGCAACGGTTGGTTGAGGAAGAGGCGGCTATATGCCGCCTCTTTTCGTATGCTCCTACTGCACTAATTCTTCAGGGATTATCGTACAAAACGTGTTGAGTGCACGCCCTGTTTTGTATGTACTACAGGAATATATACGCCCGAGGAAAATGATTCAAGATTTACCGTGTGGGAGCCGGAAGTGAGGTCTCCCGGCTCTGATTGATACACCCTGCGTCCTGTTGGTGCATATATGTGTAATACGCCATCTTGATGCGTGTTGAGGGTAAACTTGTCGTCTCCGGCAGAATACTGCACTCCTTTTAAACCGTTTTGAGGCTCCTGAGATTCGTTGATGTGGGCAGTGCTTCTTTGAAGACGCCATGTCTTGTTTGGGCTTGTATTTGTGGAAACCATATGGGGTGTGCCCTTGTTATCAACAAAAAGGGTTGGCGCTCCTGGTTCCTCCATAAGGATGGTACCGTGAGAATCGATAACGCGAAAGGAATATCCTTCCTCATCTGAATATGATGCGTCAATAATTTCCCATGTGCTCTTTGAGTTAAACCAATGCTGCGTCGCGGTAACACTGTAGGTATTTTCAGAAATGGTATATCCTGGTATTTCCTGCGTAGCTATGGTTTCACCAGTGGTCCGATCAATTATCCGAAGTGTTTCAGATGTCAATATTGCGGCATATACGTTGTTGTTTGCCGAAAGCGGTGTTCGGGCGATGCCTATATATACATCCTGGTCATAATAATCAATTGATGATACGAGCTCAGGGCGAGCAAGCACACAGGAGATCAAACAAAGACTCAATACCATACTACGCATGGGAACTCCCTTCATGTTCATTTGGTAAAAGATGCTCAGGTATTTCTTCTGGAGTTGTTATGTCGGATAGTTTTTCTCGGCGTCGGATGAGTTCCATGGTTCCTTCTTCTGTTATCAACACTACGGCGGGACGATATGTGATAAATTGCATCCATTGGGTAACGTTATATGCTCCAACCGGCCATATTACAAGGGGGCTTCCAACCGACATGGGAGGAAGAGATATGGATTCCGCAACAACATCTATGTTCATGCACAGTGGGCCATACAATGTTGTTATTTCAGGGATTCCATCCGTTGTTTCACCGGGTCTAATAGAGAAGTCATACCAGTTGCCTGTGTAGAGATTTGTGATACCAGAATCAAGAAAGTAGGCTGTACGGTTATAGGGAAGTTGTTTTTCGGCAATAAGGGAAGTAATAAGATAGCCGGCTTCATCGATAAGGTGGCGTCCAGTTTCAAGATAAAGCTTTGGACGTCGTCCCGAAGGAAGATTTTCCAAGAGGGTAGAGCAAATAGTATCTGCAAATTCTTCTACCTTTGGCACGGCTATTTCCGGAGGCATATAGCTCCCCTTAAGTCTGTTTTTGGATGGAAACCCTCCACCAATATCTAAGGTGTCAATGGTACAGTCAAGAAGAGACTCTATGCGTGTCATAAACTCTATCATTTTTCTAACCTGTATGGCGTAGGCCTTTGGGTCTAGCATAAATGTTCCGATATGGGCATGAAGCCCAGAGAGAGAAAGCCATTTGCTTTTTGATATCCGAGCTACAGCTTCAAAGGCTTGGTTTCGTTCAAGATCGAAGCCAAATTTGTACCACCGTGGATAGGTTCCCGTGTCCATATTGAGACGTATACCGATAGTTGCAGTTTTACCCATTGATTTAGCAACATTTTCTGCTCGGTATAATTCTTGAAAACTATCGATATTCACGACGGCATTTTCAGAAAATGCCCGTTGCAGTTCTCCGTCGCTTTTGTGTGGACCGTTAAAAATAATTTTATGACCAGGAATACCGAGGGAACGAGCTTTTTCATATTCGAAACCGGAGACAACCTCCGCAATAGATCCTTCTTGATGAAAAATAGAGCAAATTGCATTGAGGTAGTTGGTTTTATAAGACCAGGCAAATTGTACATTTGGGTATTGAGTTGAGAAACTGGACCTGCCCGGAAAAAGTATATAGAGAGTTAAGCCATACATTCTGGTTTTCCACTAAAATATATCTGTTCCATTTGATCCGGCGTCTTCCATCCATTCGCTGAATGTTTTCTAACCCGATTATAGTAAATCTCAATGTACCAAAATAGATCCCGTTGTAACTCCTCCTTTGTCTTGT
>NZ_ASJR01000040.1 GCF_000474745.1 Chitinivibrio alkaliphilus ACht1
GATATCTCCATTTCTGAATAAATAATATAGGTCTTAACCCACTGTGTACTTTTTTGAGAAGGTCCATTTTTTATTAACAGGATGGACACATCAAAAATGTATTTTGAAGAAAATGTTGCATTAGCAACTTGAGTTCACGATGTTTTTTTCACAAACGATCCCTTTTTGGGATCATAATTTATTCGCTGGGTGAAATTTCGTGACCTCTCACGGATTATGGTAAACCTTAACATCTCACAGGATACTATGGCCGGATATACTGCAGATATAATTAACCTTGTAACAAGAAACCTGGAAGATCGCTACGAAAACGGTTTTCCCGTTATTAAAGAGCTCATTCAAAATGCCGATGATGCGAAAGCTAAACTGTTTAAGTTCGGCATCGCCGATGGAATTACCACAGCAAAACACCCTTTGCTGAAAACTCGAGGCTTGTGGATCTTTAATGATGGTGGTTTTAAGCAGGAAGATAAACGGGCAATCCGTTCATTTGCAGTAAATACAAAAGCCGGTGAAGATGGAACAATTGGTAAGTTCGGCCTCGGGATGAAGAGTGTATTCCACCTCTGTGAAGCGTTCTTTTACATCGCCTATGACGGTGAGAAAGAGCATACAGAGGTTCTGAACCCCTGGGATTACGATGACGAAGATGTGCAGGTTCATCCCGAGTGGAATCACTTTGAAGAGGGTGATGTAACACTCCTCAGTTCGAAAATCCCTGAAGTTGCAAGAGAGTCTCAATCCTGGATGTTTATCTGGCTTCCATTGAGATCAAAAAAACATATCCTCAAAGATGGTGTTGAAACAGGTTCTATTATCCCAAAATTCCCTGGTGATTCTTTTTCTCCTGAGCTCGATTTCTTGGGTGATACGGAACTACCATCCCGTATATCTGAGGTACTCCCACTTCTACACAATCTTCAAACCGTTGATTATGAGTGTAACCATTTCCCTTCATTTACCGTTTCATTAAATGCTCCTCATATTGAGGATGGCATTGTTGCGGAGAACAAAACAGGAATTGTAGAGATTGTGCATTCAACGAATACATTCTCTCCTCTAAAATTCTACGGGAAAAGATATCTACTCGAAAATGATGAGGTCACTTCACTCAAAGCTCATCCCAACTGGCCGAAAAGTCGTTTCCGGGATAAGTATGGAAAACAGCAAGAAGCCCCGGATAAATCAAAGGCTGATGGTGCCGTAATGTTGGCAATGAAGCAACACGATGATGAGTTCGGTGCTGAGATTACAATTCAGTGGGCAGTTTTTTTACCTCTCGAAAAAGGGGAACTACAATACACAAAGGTTATTCCTGAGGGGCCCAAGAGAAAGTTCTCAATTGTTCTGCACAACCAGTTTGCAATTGATGCAGGACGAAAGGGCTTATTTCAATACAATTCACTGGCAGAACCGGGAAGTGATATTACTTCTCAGATGTCAAATGAGGCTGTTAGAAAGAGATGGAACCAAGAGATTGCTCAGAATGGAACGCTCCCACTGCTTCCCGTCGTAATAGCACAACTCGTGCAAGAGCACACATTGAAGACGAATGAGATATCTGCACTTGTTGAAGGAATAAAATCTGCAAAGAATGGTAGCAGCGATAGTTTTGCCCCTAAATATCTAAAATATGCTTGCCGTAGTTTTGGTTTTGCTAAAACGATATCGGAGGAAAAAGCTGAGTGGCAACTGATTGATGTTCAAAATGCACAACTGTTAACAGTTCCTACATCTCAAAATAGTGCCGAGCCCGGGAGGATTTTTGATGTGTTCCCCATTTTACGAGACACAGCTTTTACACTGATATCCAATAGTGATAAATCTCTGTTGCCAGCTGATGAATACCCAATTTCAGAAGATGATTACCTAAAACTGTTAAACTCTCTTGATACAGCATTTTTAAGTGATAAGAAAAAAGTGGAATATCTTACGGAGTTTATTCGGATCCACGAGCTGGAAGATTACACAGCGTCTGTAAGGTTTGCAATTGTTGACCTCATTCGGAAATCACTTTTGACATTAGATCTGTCAGAGGTTACTGCCAACAAGAAAGCAGTTGGAGAGTTATTCAATGTTATTGGTAATGACTCCTTTGTTACCTTAGGAACTAAAGAACAAAAAACATCTCCGAGCGTATGGAAAAAACTTTGGAGTGTCGACAGTGCTGTTCTACCACTGCCAAACTACTTTGAGAGTTTCACAGGTAATGGACAACCTCATAAAGATGATATTGTTGCGTGGATAAAAGCAGTTGGTTCAGCAGAGCGGGCAATAGTTAAAGATATTCGTGATGGTTGTATAAAGAATAAAGAAGTTTTTCTGAGTACAAATAGCGATTTACCTCTTATTGAAGTGGGAAATAGAAATGGCAGATTGATATTATTGTCTTTACACGAAATTAAGAGAATCTTTGAGAACCGTAACCTGTTTCCAATACCCACTGTACAATCACAAGAGGATTTCAAATTATTCACTGCTATTCTACCCAATGAAGAGTTGTACACAATTTCTCAAAAAGAGTTTGAACTGGCATATCCAGGTAAAAAAATATCAGCAATCTCAACAGCACCATACTTCTACTCACTTGCATATCCAGGTAAAGAACTTGGGGACCTAAAGGATCGAGTGGCATTTTTAGATGCTTCATCACAAGTGTTTTCACAGTTAAACAATGATTCGGTGAATACTAGAGATGAGATTGTCAAAGGACTTCGTTATCTAATTCATGGAAACCCGGCTAAAAATAATGATGTGAATACTCCACTTTGGGCAGGTAGCCAATCGAATAGTGTTTGGGGTAAATTAAGACAAATGTTATTTGGCGAAGCTGATTCTTGGGCTATTTTGAACAGAGAAATAAGTGGTACAATTAGTGAGAATAAATACTCAATTGTAGGTATTCGTCGAGTAGAACAGCAGGCAATAGAGTCTGAATTATTGGTTGATTTCATTAGAACGTTTAAAGTGTCTGAGTTCACAATAGAAGAACAGAAAGAGTTACTCAAGAGTATAAATGATCAAGATAAGTGGAGAGCTCTTCCTTTCCACAAAACAGAGTCTGGAAGATTGACATCAATTGGTGATTCACTCTTTCTAAATAGAGATAAAATTAAGTATCCAGATGACTGTAATCTGACCGATACTGTTATTGCACTCTCAGACAATCCCTTAATAAAGGATAAGCAGGAAAACTATATCAAGTCGGTTCTTACTATAGAAGATGTTATTCGAGCATTATTACATAGTGACAAACCAAGTGAACACTATGAGTTCATAATGAAAAGTTTAGAAAAGAACCCTCAACTTACTGAACTTACTGAGCTGAAAGAAAAAGAGTGGTTGAAACTCAAAAATGACAAGATAACTTCTCCAGACTCAATCCTCGATTTTCCTCGTATCTCGGATAAACTCAAAGAGCTTTGTAGCCAGTGTGATGATATATTCACCACCTCAGATAGCCTTATAGAGGGAGCTGAATTACTCAAGCCACTTTTCTCATCAGAGCCAGAGGAGTATCTTCCGAAGATTTCACTTATGCTTAATGAAATACCTGAATTCACAATTGGTAAGTTGAGCAGCATTACCAAAAGTGAGATCAAAAACTCGTTACACACTCTTTCAAAATACGATGAACTGCCTGGTTGGGGGATACTGGCCAGTATCGTTGATAAAGATAGACTTGATGAATCGGTTACTACGCTTCATAACTACTTCTTCCCAACCTTGGAAAATGAATTAGATAAAGAAAAAATTGTATCTACTCTCAACTGGATACTCAATGAATGTAATGTGCAAATTGAAGTATATAATCTGTATTTGAAAGAGCTCTTCAGAAACGGTAACATTGCTGAACTCTTGCCAGAGATAAAACTAAGAAATGAAAACGGGAGATGGAAAAATCCAGCAGAGCTTTGTCTCCCTCAAGAGGGGTATTCAAGAAGTTACAGCCTGTGTAAAAGTCAGGTACCAATAGTTAAAAGTCAAATTACTCGTGAGGTCAATGAAAGAAAAAGTGTCGTATCAGGGATTATTACAGAAAAAGATCTTCATTTATTTACCGATGATGTTTCACCGATTGAACGTTGGATTGAGACTGTCTCGCCTGGGGTCGTCGGTGCTTTCCTGATGTTCCTCGGTAAATCATATCAGGAACTAGCAGATAAGTATTTACGAGAAGATGGACGTTCCTTAGAGAATGCGTTAAAAACTCTTGACTGGAATAATTCCAAACTTCAAAAGGAGTCCGCATTTTCAGAGAAGGTAGACATTCGGATTCGCTGGATAGGCTCGAATGAGAACTGTTCTACTGTTTCACTAATTGGTGAACCTTTAACAGTCCCTCTTCAAAAAAATCCTCAGCGACTCATTGTTGGTACTGGGAGTCTTGGTGCAGAGAGAGCATCATACTACGATCCTGAAACAAGAACTTATAACTACATCTTGTTGGATTCACTGACAGACAATAGTCCAGAAGAACAAATTAAAAGAACCATTTCTTACATATATCAAGACTGCTTTGAACAACAAAGCTCGGGGTTTGAAGCGTTGTGGAATGAAATTACAGAGAAGAAGCAACTCTCAGTCGTTGTGGTAAGAAAAACAATACTGGAAGATATTCCAGCACATCTCAGACAAATTGGTGCAGCTTCAGAAGATGTATTTAAGGAGTACATCTCTCATATTAAACGGATACGGAGTAAAATATCAGAAGCAGACGAATCAAACCGGGACATTGATACTGCCGATTATAAAAAACAGCTCTCTTCTGTACGTGAAAAGCTTGGTGATCTCATAAGTAGTGATGAAGATTGTCAAGCAATAATACTGGATAAAGTAAAAAAGAAAATCGCAGAACATCAGTACCAGAAAGATGGTGTACCTTTCGAAATATTCCAAAATGCTGATGATGCAAATGTTGAACTCGAAGAGTGTGAACCAGTTACGCAGGCGCCATTTTTTAGTGTAAGTACGGATTCACAGTCCCTCTATTTTGAGTACTCTGGGAGACCTGTAAACTACACCGGGAATAATGGACGTGAGGATTTTAAATACGACCTTGAAAAAATGCTCATTATTCAGGCATCTGATAAATCTGTAAACAATAAAGTAACCGGTAAGTTTGGTCTTGGTTTTAAGTCTGTTTTTTTAATATCAGATTCTCCAAGAGTACGAAGTGGAGAACTTGATTTTTCTATTGCAGGGGGGCTGTTACCCGTACCCACGAAAAATGCAGTTAGGACTCCAAGAAAAACGATTATTGAACTTCCCTTAAATGAAGATATCGCTTCAGAAGAAACAATTACTCGATTTGAAAAACTGATTCCCTATAGTGTTGTTTTTTCTCACCGTATTAAACAGGTACGTGTCAACAATAACAACTATCAATGGTCACCAGCTGAAATACACCCCTCTGTTGAAATTGGCACATCACCAATAGCATTAGACGATTCTCATTTCATCTTATTTAATACTACAAATGCGAAGATCCTCTTTTCATTAAAAGGTTCTGGTTTTAACATTCAGAGCAGAGAAGTTCCATCAGTTTGGGTAACTGCACCACTCAGGGATTCAACATCATTTGGGTTTTGCGTTAACTCTTCTTTCCAAATTGATACTGGACGTGGACAGCTGGGAGATATGACTGAAAACATAAAGCTGTCAACATCTATAGGAGTCGAACTGGGTACCATTTTAGTTGATTTTCTGCAAACTGCTCAAGAGAGTTGGGATGAGTATAGAGGGGAACTTTTTCTATTTAATGGCATTTCATTTGATGAGTTTTATACGTCAGTATGGATCACTCTCCTCGGACGCTGGAAAAATAAGGATAAGAGCACTCAAGTCTTCCAAATAGGGAGAACTCTTGCTTTAGAGGCTTTCAAAGAGATGCTGAAAAAGTTAGAACTTATTCCGAATGGATTTTCAGGGACACCTTGTAAACTATTGGCATTTACAAAAGAAGAAATATATTGGGAAATCCCTGAGAAATATTCTGATAACAAGAATGAAAAAGAGAAACTCCTCAATGTATTTCAAGAGTATTCTGGAGTCAATATTGTAAGTAACGATATTGCATACTTACTCCGCCAAATCTATCCTAATTTTAATGTTAAAGAGCTAACTGTGAAAGAGTTGATCAATTTAAAAAGAGGAAAAGTATACTCTCCGGAAGAGGCACAAAAAACAGAAGCTGTACTCCAGCTTGTAGATGAACACTTATACGACCAATCAGTATTTGATGGTATTAAGTTTAATACCGAAAGAGGGGGTAATGAAACTCCTACTCGTTTACTTTCTTTAAACAATAAAAATAATGAAGAAGAGTTAATGAGAGCATCTTTTGCACCTGAAATAGCATTACTTGCCAAAGAGTATTCTGGTGAAGCACTTCAGTTTTTTATCCGTGTGAGGGGGAATTTACAAGCTACGACAGAACAGCTTGAAAAATGGATGCTCAATGCAGATAGCGATGAAAAGAAAATTAACAGTCTCAGGTACATCCTTGACGGTGAGCTCTCTTCACTATTGTCGAAAAAGGTACGCGGTCAAGGTTGGGTAAGAAAGCTTGACGACTCTTTGTTAAGTTCGTTTTTTCCCGAAGAGCGAAGCGAGCTAATTAGACAACTTGCGGAACATGTAGCGGAACAACCTTACGATATACCTACACCCACAATAACGGCAGAAAAACTATCACTGATCAAGATCCACCAGTGGTGGGAAACTGAAGGTCGTGACCAATATCTTCCCAAATACCTTGGCGAATTATATCCAAGCGGTGACTGCCCGGATCTTTACGATAAAGATGAATACCCTATTAATGAAAATTGGATGCAGTTGTTTACATTTGCTTCATTCAAAAGCCTTGGAAGGGTTAAAGATTATCAGACAAAAGGATTCTTACAGCATCTAAAAAATCATGGGTGGTGGGAAACCATTTGTTTGAACAAACCAACAGAATGCCCGGAAAAATGGTTTAATATTCTGAAGGAATATTGTACCGGAAGTGAGTATGATGAAATTTATTCGTACTGGATGGATAGTTTTCATCGGATCTTCAAGATCCGGGAATTCCTCGATGTATACATTCAATTGTTTGAATATGATGGTGATTGCTCCAACATTGATGATTACTTAACGCCCAATGCGAGCACGGCACTTCAGGGAAGCGGTCTCGTTGCACCTTCTTTGAAGAGAACATTAAAAATTGGCCACAGTTTTATTATTCGAGAACTTTTGAGAAATGGTCATTTGACTCATAAGAGTTTACACAAGTTTGCATTTATGAATTCATGGGGAATCAGAGCACTGCTGGAAGCGGCTGTTGGTGGCTCGTATGAGTCATGCCAAGATATTTACAGAGCATTAGAAAAGGTTCTCGGAGAAGAAGATGTGACCTTTGGAGGTGATTTTGATATACCGCTAATTATTGTTAGCCGAGAGTCTGAGCTACAGGGGCGATTCTTTGATGATAATATTACAGATCAATACTGGGGTGAAGATGAGTAAAATTATACATCATAAAAAGTTTGGAGAAGGTTCATTGATGATGGAAAACGGATCTACTGTTGTAGTCCGTTTTTCTCACGGTATTGAAGAGTGCCCGGTCAGTGAGGTTTCTATTCGCAAAAACATTGTTTCATCGCTTGAAGATGGAGATTCCGTAGATAGTAAAAAGACACTTCTTAAATCACTTGCTGCTTCAATACGATCGGTTAATGACACCTGGGGAGTCTTCTCTAAATCTCGAATTGATCTTCTACCTCACCAGCTTTGGGTTTGTAATAGAGTTCTTCAACAATGGCCGACACGGATGCTGATTGCTGAAGATGTTGGTTTGGGGAAAACGGTAGAGGCAGGACTTATCCTCTGGCCTCTCATTTCTTCAGGTAGAGTTAAACGATTGCTCGTATTAACTCCAGCACCTCTTGTTGAACAGTGGCAGGAACGACTACGGAAAATGTTTGATATTCGTCTTTCCAAATATGACCCTGCTGTAGACACCGAAAAATCAGATTTTTGGAATACTCAACGCCAGGTTGTTGCTTCTTTTCCAACACTTCGTGCAGATAAAAATGGTAGACACGATCGGCTCTTAAATGCCGACGCTTGGGATTTAGTTGTGGTGGATGAAGCTCACCATATGTTTGCTCACGAAGGCAAAGGAAAAACACTTGCATTTCAACTATTTGAGAAACTTCAGAATGAAGGAAAAATAGACTCTACGGTGCTCTTCACTGGGACACCACATCGTGGATACAATTACGGCTTTTGGTCTTTAATGAGTCTTGTTGACAACAAGGTTTTTGGCCCTAAAAAGAACGAAACAGCCCAGTACAAACAACTGTCCAATTTTCTTATTAGAAACTGTAAACAGAGTGTAACTGATATGGAAGGGAATAAACTTTTCAAAAAAGTGATTCCTCAACAGATCACGTTTTCATATTCAAAAGAAGAGACTCATTTTTACGACTTAATGACTCGGTTCATAACTTCTGGTAAAACATATGCATCAACACTCGACGCTCAACACCGTGGACAAGTAACCCTTGTTCTCATTGCCCTTCAGAAGCTCGCATCCAGTTCTGTTGCCGCTGTTCAGTCAGCCTTAATAACAAGAAAACAGACACTTAAAAATTTAAGTACAGAATTTCAAGGTAAATTAAATGCATTTAATGAGACGCACTTTGATGATGAAGAAGCAGAAGCAATAAGAAAATGGGCAATTGAATCGCACAAAAGCAAAATTACTCTTATGGAAGATGAAGTGGGAAGTGTTGATCAATTAATAAATGCAGCAGAAGCGGTACAGGAAGAGAGTCGTGTACTAAGAATCATCCAAGTTATTGAAGAACAATTCCACAATGAACCAGTTCTCTTCTTTACGGAGTATAAAAAGACACAATCACTTGTACTATCCAAATTAGCTACAGTTTATGGTGAAAAGAATATCGGTTTTATAAATGGTGATGGAAAGATTGACATCATTGTCGATGGTCAAAAAAGAAGTCTTCTTAGAAACAGAGAACAGAGTGCTGATGATTTTAACAATGGCAAGATTCGTTTTCTGGTTTCTACTGAAGCAGCTGGTGAAGGAATTGACTTACAAGAGCGATGTAATTCATTAATCCATATTGACCTTCCTTGGAATCCAATGAGACTGCACCAAAGAGTTGGACGCCTTTACAGATATGGTCAACAAAAAAATGTCACCGTAATATCCTTGAAAAACCCTGATACTATTGAGTCAATAATATGGGATAAGCTTGAGTCTAAACTGGGTAGTATTATGAAAGCACTTGGTAGTGCAATGGATGATCCTGAAGATCTTTTACAGCTCGTTCTTGGGATGCAGAGTAACTCTACATTTAATGAACTATTTCACAATGCAGCAGAGAACCCAAAAAGTCTCAGCAACTGGTTTGATGAAAAAACACAATCACTCGGAACGCAGTCTGTTATTGAAACAGTTAATAAATTGGTAGGTAATGCTGCAAAATTTAACTTGTCATCTTTAAAGGATGTCCCAACTCTCGATCTCCCTCAATTACATAACTTTTTTGTAGAAATGCTTACGAAAGAGCAACGCAGAGTAAAGGAAGAATCAGGAAGCATAAGTTTTGTAACACCGGATCACTGGATTATACATCGTGGGATTAGAAAACGATATCAAGGATTGAAATTTGAAAGATCACTAGATTCTATCGATGATATTGCTGGTATTGGGCACCCGATTGTAGATTTAGCTATCGATAAAGCTCTAATATTTGAAAATAATATTGCATACATTAATGGTGCTACTTCGTATCTATTATATAAAATCTATGATAAGAAAACATACGACCGAGGAAGTGTTCAGCAAAAGATATTTGCTATTGAAATCTCAAATGAGAACTCAGATTTTACCATCCGTGAAGATTCTGATATTGTAAATATGATAAACAACATCATCTGTACTCATCATTCTGATGAAAAGAAAATAGTACCACCTATAGATTCCACAATAATTGAAAAAGCTACTACACACATCCAGGATAATTTAATGTCACTTAAGCTATCATTTTCAGAACCTGCATTAGAGTTATTCTCAGTTCTGATTGGTACAAAAAGAAAATGTCT
>NZ_ASJR01000041.1 GCF_000474745.1 Chitinivibrio alkaliphilus ACht1
ACAGTCTCATACTTCCTGTGATATATCATTCGTTTTTTAAGAGTCGCAAAAAAAGCTTCTGCAACGGGTCGAGTAAGCCGAAGGGAATCTCACCCTTCAGCTTCTCACAGAACCGTACGTGAAACTCTCGACTCATACGGCTCTTATTATTCAGTCACCCACCTGATCAGCGACAGTTAGAAATGAGCTTCAACGACAGTTAAAAATGAGGTTTTACTCATCCTGATTTAGCTTACTGATATACCCCGATTCAAGGAGGATTTATTGGTAAGCGATCGTCAGGTGAAAGGGCTGTTTAAAAGTATGTCTCAAGGAAAAAAATTATCGTCTGCAGCTCAGCGTGCTGACATGTGTCAAAACACCGCCCGGAAGTATATGAAGCATTTCAAACCTCCCAGTGAAAACAGAAAGATACGAACCTGAACAGAGCCGTACACAACATTTGACAAAAGCTCTTTTGGTAGAATGTCAAACCCATTTTTCCCTTCGTTTTCAAGAGCATAATGGATCACACCCACAACAACTCAGCCCCTACAACCTTAACGCCCTTTTCTTGGAAGAAGTCGGTGTAAAAATCGAGCTGCTTTTGATACTTCTCCATCTTATCCTCACTCTGTTTACCCGTTTTAATATCGACTATGTGCCAGCCACCTCTTACTACATCAAAGTAGACCAGATCGATAAATCCGTTTTTCACTCCGTCATCAAAGGGAAGTTCGAAGTAATGCTCTACACCGTTTTTTAATTTTTGGTACATATCACTCTCCAGAAATGCATCAAGTGACCGTGAAATATGCCCACGATCTTTATCCGCAACCATCTCCTTTGAAAAAATTGTCTCGTACTCACCTTTTACCAAAGAATTCCAGTGAAGTTCGATACACTTATGTACAATGGTACCACGACGAGCTGCATCCCCATCCCCAAAGGCTTTACTTTCTGCTGTTGCGCTTACTCTTGAAGGTTCTGTGAACTTGATGGGGGGCATCTCGTGAGATACTTCTGACGGGGCTGTAGCTCTACCACTGTCACCAATCGGATGCAGGGGAATAGTTCCGCCTGACCTAAAAAGGGCAGGCAGATCCATATTTAACGAGTCAGAAATCATTTCGAGATAGCTGTCTTTGATGCTACAGATGCTGCCGTCTTTTTTCTTTGCCAGGGTACCTGAAATTACGACGTCATGTCGAGCTCGGGTGAGGGCAACGTATAGCAGTCGCTTTTTCTCCGCATTGTGTTTGAGTTGGTCGAGTCCTTTCAGTATTCTGAATGATAGCGGCTCATAGCCAGAAACCTTAAAGCCTATGAGTTCGGTTAACCCCCTTTCGGTATGATAGAAGCTATTGTGCTTTATCGCTTCACTGTTGACCTGTGACATTAGCTTTTTTTCACTGTTGGCGAGAATTATCATCGGGTAGGACAGCCCTTTGGTGTGGTGAATTGAGCACAGTTCAATACTTTCTACGCTATCAGATTTGTAAAAGGCCTCATCCTCAGTGGCATGGGAAAAGAATACCGAGTGTTCAAAAAGCTGAATCAATCGATACAACGAATCACCTTCAGCCTGTTCAAACTCCATGACAAGTGTTATAAACTTTTGCAGGTTTGCCATTCTCTGTGGCGTACCTTCAATGCGGCTGTAGACATCGGCGATACGTGAATGCCTGACGATATGTGTAACCAGTTCGCTGAGTGTGTGTTCCTCAGCAAAGACTGCAAATTCTTGAAGAGCCCCCGGAACCTTCTGTGCGGTAATTGCCTGCACGACCTCAGTATCACTCATCCTCAGATAAGATGACCGATACGCACCGGAAAGATAGTACCGATCGACCTTTCCGTACTCGCTCTTTTGGCTATTCACAATGAGAATTGCTTTGAGCATCAGAAAAAGCTCCATCACCTCTTTGGTATGGTAGAAATTTTCACTGGCACTGACACGACACTCAATACCGAGGGCATTTAACTCTGCCTTCAATTTTAGCATCTGTGTTTTGGCATCAAACAATACGGCTATTGCCTGTTCTTTGCGATCAATCAATTCCTTAATATGATTGTAATTTCCATTACTGCCATCGCTAATATTTCGAATTAAATGAGCAACTGTCGCATATTCATTTTCCTCTCCCTTGTTTTCTTTAGGGGTGATGAGGAATTCAAATGACCCAGTCTTCTGCCGCTCCTTTTTAAAGACATCCAATTTCTGTGCAGTTGCTTCAAAGTTGCGCTTAATTGTCGCAAATCCCCGACAGGGGACCAGAAGTCTTTCAAAGATTCGATTGACGGTATCCAGAACGACTCCATCACTCCGATGGTTGACGCTCATAGGTTGGACAGAAGAAAACAATTTCCTATCCCATATCGCCTCATTGAAGACCATGAGTTCGGCACCCTGAAATGAGTATATTGATTGCTTTGCATCTCCAACAACAAAAAGATTTGTCTTTTCAGAACAGACTCCCTTTACAATTTCAAATTGGGTGGCATTGGTGTCCTGGAACTCATCGACCATGACATAGCGGAAGGCAGTATTGAGACGTGGCAATATTTCAGCTGTTTTATCAATAATGGTATCAAAGTCTATTTTGCCGAGTTCGCTCAGTCGATCATCGTACTCCTGTTTTATTTCGACCAGGATCTTTGATGTGTTTTGCAATTGCTTTCGAAAGTCCGGTTCCTTCGAGATAGAAGCGTACTGTTTACGCACTTTTTCCAGGTTCTTTTTTACTGGATCAGCCACAGGGTAGGTCTTTTCTCCAAAGGTGGGTGCTTTTTCACTAAACGTATCTGATTCGAATGCCGCACACGCATGGTAAAACTGTTTAAGCCAGTAAGAATGTACCTCTTTTCCTTTTTCGGCCAGTTCTTTCAGAGCATCTTCGATATCCGGTAACGGGTAGATATCGCGAATGAGGGACTTGTAAAATTCCATGTCGTCGGCCTTCTCCTCAAAACCGCGGAAATTGAGGCGAAATTTCGCGCTTCCGAGATATGTATCAATCAGGTTTTTAAAAAAGTACATGCTCACATCCCGTGACAGAGAGAGAACACGATCGTGATTGTCCCCGCTGTTGATTACGGAGAAAACAATAGCATCGATTTCAACCTCTTTCTCTTCGTCTTTTATCATCTCCAGGGAGCTGTCAATTCGGGCAATATCGCAGTTTTTTCGGATAATCCCAAGGCAAAACGAGTGGATTGTCGATATAAGGGCTGAGTTACTTTTTGTCAGTTCTTTTGAAAGCCTGTTTTCCACGTACGCGCATAGCTCTGGACTCAAATCCTTATAACCTTCGGCGATTGAATTGTAGTCATTATCAGTGCGGTCCAGATCCCTAAAGGTGGCCACCTTTTTGATCAACCCAAAGATTCGTTCCTTCATCTCAAGCGCAGCCGCTTCGGTGTAGGTAATCGTGACTATTTCGTGCACATCGGCTGCTTTATCAGCATAGTGTTGAATATACTGCGGCTGATCCATTGATTCCCGAAAAAAATCAAAGCCGAGAAGAGCATTGATATATCGCCGACTGAGCGTATAGGTTTTTCCCGTGCCCGCACCGGCACTGATCGCAAAACTATCCTGTATTGAAAACTTATTCACAGTCAACTCCTTTGTTCACAATGGTGTGATGGCAGAGGTGTTTGATATCACAGTACCCGCACTGCTTTTCATCTGAATCATTAAATGCAAAATCACCGGCTTCAATTGATGCTTTAACCTTGTGGATGTTATCTTTCAACCGACGGCGGTATTCATCATCATAACAGATCGAATCATTTTGATGTTCAGTCCCCAAGCTGGCAAAATGAGAATACTCTTTATCCCCTTTAAAAGTTAAGAGGTGTGCAGATATAGGTTTATCCTTAGTCACCTGTTCTGCGTAGAGTATATATAGAGCCAACTGATAGTCCTTGAATTCCTTGATCCTTGTCTGTATATCGTTCTTGTCCTTCTTGCCTTTGACCTTCTTCGATTTATAATCAATAATCGAAACGTGCTCTTTGGTATTGTCAAAACGATCTATAAATCCACGAATGAAATAGTTCTTCGCATCGTCTGTAGGTGCAAGGTTTTCATCCAGCAAAAACTTTTTTTCAAACTCCGAGTGTTTAAAATTATCAAATGCAGCCCGATTATCTTTAAAGTAGCTGACAAAGCGTGCAAGAAGGCCTTTGTCACGGCTATCCACTAATCCGGCCTGCAGAGTGGAGAGAAATAACTCGTGGTAGATATTCGGTTCCTTCTTTTCTTTCTGCTGATACTCTTCGTAGGCTCTGTTCGAGATATTGTACATTAACTGATTGAGGGAGTCTTCCTCCTCTCCAGCTCGAATGGCTTTTCCGAAATACTCAAAGCAGAGGTGCATAAGATTCCCCTCTTCAGCAAAATCAAACCCCTCTTCTGTGCTGCGCGGTGCAGATACATCTACTTTGTTTTGGTAGAGATATTTCAGCGGGCAGTTGGTATAACTGTTGAGCTGTGAAGCGGAGAGAGGTTTCGCAGATATCCCCTCAACACCTTTGCCATCAAAGGAGGAAAAGTCCGCTGATTTCAGCGAATGAATAAATGGAACCGCTTCTCTCGAGGGAATAGCAAGTTTACCTGTTTCAAAGACCTCATCCCGTGCAACAATATCTGATAGGTCAATGGTATTTTCAATGTGCGGGATGAGCAGAGATGGTGCCAGCGGCCTGCCATTTTTGTAGCGTGCCGTTATTACATAGAGGTTATTGGCGAGCTGTTGCATCAGGCGCAGCTGCACTTTGGAGTTGATGTAGTAGTCATTCGTGCAGAAATGTTTTACCGCATCCGATGCGGATATAAGAAAATTGTCCTGTATTTTGGGAGGAAAATGATCGATGTCAGTCCCGATGAAAAGAATGTGTTCATATCGACGTGATGTGCCGACCAGCTGGTTTGTCTCAGTAAGCTGAATACCCATCTTCTCAGACTGCACATAGGTCGATTCCAAAAAATGCTTTTTTATATCGTCCTCGTTTACAGTAATCCCAAGCTTTTCTGCTTGTGACTGGGTCTGATGGATACGCTCTTTGCAGGCACCATAGGTATCTGCAACGCGCGGTATACCTTTGTTGAGTTTTCCCTTAAAGTGGCTCAGGGGAATTCCACGGGAATCGTACCCCTTTAGCCCATAATTTTCAAGTTGGAGACGAAAAATAGGGGCATACTCGGATATATCAGACGTAACGATGAGGATCTCTTCTTCTCCTACACCATCGAGTAAAAGTTTTCGAGCAATCTTCAAGGCTTGCCGAACCTCATCCACGTTGTCAAACGCCCGCTTCGAGGGAGTGTAGAGCTTTGCCGTGGAATCAGCTATATCTGAAACAGGTATCATCTTATATCTTTCAGATAAAAGGTCTACGCACTCTTTTTGAATTTTTGAAGTGTAAAAGTGAAGTTCCTCTTTTTGGAAATAGTCAATGTAGATCCCATGATAGTCGTGGAAGTATTTATCAGAAGTATGTAAAAACGAAAGAACCGAACTCTCCACATCTGCGTTATCTGCAAGCCCATTTTCCTGTTTAAACTCCTCGTACTTTGACTGGATCGTAGAAAGGGCATCTCGTTTTTCTCCGGAATAAAGATCGGAAAGGTCAATCCGATTTGCAGCACATTTTAACAGCAATGCTGCAATTTGCTCCAACCCGTCATCCCCGGGCTTCAAATAACTAAAGTAGTAAATCTCGGTCTCTCTAATTATCGATAATACGACCGACGGAATCAGTGGATCAAGAAGTAGAGTGCGGTTGTCGTGTTCCTCAAACAGTTCAAGCATGATTTGGCTGAGTGTTGTAATCTGAGCAAAGGGCTGTGAGGAGGCAATTTTCCGTCGAATATCCCGAGCTCGTTGGTTACTGTAGGTTATGTAAAGTGGCTTTTTTAATTTGGTCATGAATTCCTCCTGAATATTTATGTATATAATAGAATTATGGTGTGACAACAGGTGTCGCTAAAATACATACCATCTGGCGAGCCATTTTTAGAGCATACTGGTAGTATGGCAAATCTCACGCAATAGCCACCACAGATATAGTTTACTTGTTCATTTTCTCATATAGGTATCTATAAAAAGAGAAGTATGAGCCGTTATAAAAAATCAGCAAACCCTCAAATATCTTATATAGATGTTGTTTTATTCATCTCCCGCTGTCATTTCCGGCTCCATCTCTTTGAAAACTTCATCGGCCTCTGCTTCGCCGATATTCTCTGTATACTCTTCCAGAATGCCCGCATCTCTAACAAGCTTTGTAGAAGACAAAAGAACTTGTAATTGAAACTTATATGTATATACAAATTCCAGGAGGTCTTTAATGGCTTCTTCTTCCGTTAATCTACTTGCCGTAAGCTTTCTATTTGAGTTTAGGTAGATTGAAGGATTGTCAAAATGCTTATAATAAATGTCTCTGGCAGCCATATATAGTAGATGATAGACTTGATCCGGATATGCGCCAAAAGGAACTAATATCTTTTCATAATAACTCTTTGACTTTGTTTTGCCTTGAATCGTAAGAGATAAATTCGGCAATATCTGCACATATAGGACTCTTGTTGGTATTGAAGAATGTTTAATAGAAGATGGGTGATTCTTTTTTCGAGTCCAGCTTCTACCCTCAACAGATAGCCTATTTAGATGAGCGGTTAAAGCGGTCGTAGCATTACCAATGATCTTTTTAGGTAAATCCTCAACATCTGCCTTAATTTTGTGGGTATATATCATATCTTTCATCCAACGTAATAAGGCCTCTAACCGTTTGACATCTTCCGGTGTAGAATCCATCCCCTTTTCTTTTATTGAACTTTGTAATATTTCTAGGATATCGCCGGTCCAAGACATCTGTATCCAGCATTCCTTGATTATTTTTCATCTGATGAATCATTCTTCTTGTAGAATACAGGCTCTTCTCCGGTTATTGTTAGATAAATATACTCACGTACTTTTACAGATTTAAATTTATCTTCTATCAATTTATAATAATTTTCAAGTTGTCCAGGATGGTTTCTACTAAATAGTTTGTTTTCAATCGTTAGAAATATGCCATCTCCTGGATCAAGGTCAAATACAGCTATATCTGCAAATTGAGCTGATGACTTCCTTTTTCTTGAATCATAATTGCTCAAGTAAAATTCTCTCATTACAGCTGCATTTTTAAGACTAAAACGTTGATCACCAGTTACAGATCTACCAGCTTTTTGATCACGAAATCTTAAAAAAGCATCTCTTCTTTTGTATCCACCAGCTTCAGAACTTCTTTTTTCTGCAACCTTTTTAATGAAATTGTTTATAAAAAGCACCCCTAATTCATCATCCGTTTTAGGGTCAAGCAACCAGGCAAGCGTATCAGAAAACCATGTTTCATTTAAACACCTTCTGAGCATAACATCAGGCATAGAGAATTCTTCTTCTTTGTTTTCAATAAATTTCTCGACCCGCGAGATGATCTCTTTAAAATCTGTGATTCCATGGTTTTCTACTTGACTCATACAGGTATCCTCTGGTAGTGTTGTTTTCTTTCTGTAAAGTCAGTGTACTTTCTGAAGGACCTTTTGTCAACTGTTATGTACGGCTCCTTCCATATGTTGTAGCCGCTCCCATTCCGCGTGCACTGTTTGTTCTTAATCCTAAATTCCGCAATTGAGATTGATTTTCGGGGTAAAATGATCCTGAAAAGAGATAGCAAAATCAGTAAAAGTTGCTCCAAGATTCAACTGCGGAGCATTTGAATTTAACCACGAAATAATCCGTTCATACCCTCTTTTTATAGAGA
>NZ_ASJR01000042.1 GCF_000474745.1 Chitinivibrio alkaliphilus ACht1
CCGCTGAACCAGTACAGAATGAGGGTCGATCTTTGGATTTCCGCTGAACCAGTACAAGACAAAGGGGGATTTTACAACGGGGTCTGTTTTGGTACATTGAGATTTACTATAATCGGGTTAGAAAACATTCGGCCAATGGATGGAAGACGCCGGATCAAATGGAACAAATATATTTTAGTGGAAATCCAGAATGTATGGCGTAACTCTCTATCCACTTTTTCCGGGGAGGTTAAGTTGTTATTAGGTGATTCCGATAAGAACCACAAGATGATGGAATGGTTTAGGGGAAAATTAGATGACAAAGATGAATATAAAAGATCACCTATTATAAGTAATAAAGATAAGGTTGAACTTGGTAGTATAATAAATAAAAATATTAGTGATAAAGTTAGTAGTATTCGCGCCGCAATACCATTTTTTATTTATCTTGGTTGGGTTAATGAAAAAAGGAAATATATCCCGAAAAAGATAAAAATGCTTGGTGTCCAAAAATTTTTAATAGATAGTGCATTAAAAGCATCACCTGATATAGTATCGGAAACTATTTACGAACTTTCTTTATTGGAAAAGAAAGATGAAAAAATACGTTTATTGGGTGGTCTATCATCATTTATCATCCGGACGTCTGGGAAGAATAACAAAAATATTGAGGATACACTAGATGGTGTGTTTGGTGAGGGTGGTAATAATGTATGGGATGGTGTTGTTGATATAATAAATTCATATCAGGATATAGCAAAGTATAATACTAAGTATAATATAGAGACATCACATAATCTACATGATGATAAATTAGAAATATCTGGTGAGGAATTTGTTACATTTATTACAAGGATAAAAAACACAAATATATCAAGTATAAGAGATGGGGTAACAAACTCTATTACATCGAAGGGAACAGCTTGGCATGAGGTATTTAAAGAAAACAATATTAGACAATTAAAAAAATCGAATGTGAATGACACAACAAAGATAGATTTGATTTTATATTCTTATGCTAAGATCATGAAGAGCCTATTATCTAAAGATGGCAAATCTACTGCTTTACATGATGATATTGAGGAAGAATTTAAGGCACAGGTAGATAGTAATACCCCATTACATGAATACTTAAACCTCTCTATTGACAATGATAAAATATTAAATAATTTATCATCTAAACGATCACAGATAGATGAGTTTATTGACTTTCTTATTACAGGAAAACGGACAATAAGAAAAGGTACAGAAAATGAAGAAGTTGTTGAGATGAGTACTACCCCACAAGATTTATTACCACCAAAAGCGCTTGATAAAGAGGCCACATTACTTAGTATGTTGCTCAGTGTTCATGACATGAGCAATAATATCCATGCTGAAAAGATGGAAAAGTTAAAAAAGGTAGCGAATGATATAGGTGACATGGATGCTGAAAGGGTTATTGATTCATTATATAAATATGGGTTCATTGATCGTAAAATGAACGAATTTACACATACATCATTGTTTAGTAATCCTGTACATACTATAGCCTTAATTATTAATGGTGGTGGTATATCGGGGAAAAATGATATTACACACTTTTTAAATCTTGAGTCGGTTATAGATGTAGAAAGTGAAGGCTCTTTAACAAAGGCTACTAAAGATGATAACTACATAGAAAATATTGAGAATAGTTTGAAACTAACAGATATCTTTGTGGATCAAGAAATCGGGAAACGTTTTGATGACTTTATGAATAGCAAAGACGTTATAACAAAGATGAAAAAGCTGTATGGTGATATTCATAACTTAGATGGTCAGGAAGTGTTGAGCGATAAAAATCTATCAAATGCGGTTTCTGGTGCTATAACAAATTCTGTGAATGATGACGGTAGTGTTAATTTTGTTGGGTTTAGAAAAAGGTTAGGAAATCTTATAGATCAAAAAAAGTATATAGATAAGTCTGGGAGATTATCTATAGAAAAAGGGGAACAAGCAGCTAATAATTTCATTGAGTTTGCCATTTCTGATATGCTTAAGAGTGATAATTTTTACGATATAACATCTGATGTTGTTAAAGAACAAGCTGGTGCGTCAAGTGAGGTTGTTGAGACTTCTAAATTTATGGCATATATAGAAAATAAAACCGTTTCAGTTCGTTTAAGTGATGGCATGTATAGTATACTCACCAGAGATAGGGACATATCCACTAGTGGGGTTGGTGTTGCATACAAAGACCTTCAACGAGAACATGCACACTTTTCTTTTAACGCGATACGGAAATTCGCTCCAAGGAATTCAGCACATAGAGCTTCTTATTATTTAGTTCTTGCGGATGGGTTGGATAATAACGGTATCTTAGCATATGATCCCGTTAAAAGAAATAAAGATATGGCCGATAAATTAATGAGCATTATACAAAAGAAAATTCAACCCGAAGGTTTAGATATAAAAACAGATAGTATTACTAAAATTAAGAAAAAACTAAGTAAGGATAAGAGGGCACAAAAATGTATATATATGCTAAAAAAACTAACTATAGCTAACACACCTATTATAAAGGGCGATAAATACAATTTTAAGGCGTTTAGTGACGCACCCCCTGAGTTGCCCAAAGATGAGATTGAAAAAAGAAAGAAGGCAATAGAAGACCTTATTATTAAACATTATAGTAGCAGGATAGTTAACCCCCAAACTGATGCAAATAAAGCTATAGCCCAGGTTGCATCCAATACAGTTGAAAAGCTTACAGCTAAGGCGCTTAAACTTGAGGGTGATAGTTTAGATGTTAAGACTATTAAACAGCCATATGAACCATTTCTTAATAATATGGGTAAAATATTCAACCAGAGTACTGAAGTTATAGAAAATATGGAAGATGTATTTACTGATAGTGGTAAGTATAAGTTGATAAGGTATACAGATGCAGATAATAATAATAATAAAACATCATTATACGAGGAGATTAGTACCCCTCCCGAAGAGGTTAAAATTTCAGTTGATGGTATTCCGTATATAGATGAATATCATTTCGGGATATCTAAAGAGTTTTCTGATATTAAAAATTTACGGGAATGTATTGATTTTCTCAATAAAAATTTCATCTATGGTCATCTTATCATTAATAAAGATAATGAATATATAAAAGATAATATAGATAGGGTCAATGATGAACATAAAAACGAGGACGATGGTTCGGTATTGTGTCAAATACCCCATGACAGTGTTATAGCTAATGCTCTATCTCTTATCGACGATAGGGCTGGGGGTCTATCACAGTCAGCGGATATGATAAAACTATTCTTAGACAATTTCGCTGTCGGTGAGGAAAAAACACCATTGACCGATCATATATCCGATTTTTCCGAGGATGCTGAATTCGCATCACTTAATTATGTTGACGGTCCTTTATATGATTCTAATACATTATTTTTTAAATCGATAAGGGATATTTCAGACTCTTTTTCTTATGATGAAGACACCGATTTTACTAAAAAGAATCTTAAAGATATAACACAACAAAACATAAAAGATATGCTATTAGAGGAAGATAATAGTGCCAGCGTATTTAATGCCAGCGCAACTAAAAAGATGGACATATTGTACGACAATGCACCAAAGTCTGTAATAGATATGACTCATGAGTATTTTTATGATAGATCACCAGTGGCGAAAAACCCAAATGCTAAAGAAGCTAGAACGGATAGAATAAATGCGTTTATTGATGTTATTCGTGATTTTGTTTGTGAATACAGACTCACAACATCAGGCAAAAAAATATTAATGAGTTTAGTTATCTACCCAAGTCAATGAGATTTGAGTTTAGGAACTGGGTTTCTAACGCCCACAAGAGATATAAAATGAAATCTGATAATATTAGTGAGCAGACATTAACGAGAGATGTTACTAAATTAGCAACAAAGTTTACACCCTCTATGAAGGAGCAGGCAGTACAAGATATAGAAACATCCACAAGAGATATGATGGCAGCTTACAAGTACCAAAAGCAGATGTCTGATCTCGCATATGAGTTACGTGACATAGCAACAAACAAGTACCCGTTTACTTCATTGCTAAAACACGTATCGTCTATAATTTTTGAGGATGATGAATCAATCGAGGAGTTTAAGAAAGAGGACAGATCCAAATTTAAATATATTAACAACACTATAGATAAGATTAAAAAATCACATTTTGACTATGATTCGGTAAATTGGGAAGATATATCAAAGAACTTAAACGGGGCGGATGACTTCATCTCACAACTAATATTAGAAGAACCAGGTATTATACTATTATACCTTGTTTATATTTCTAAGGCGGCATATGCAGAGGAATATGCATCTAACAGTGAGCCTGCCAATGAATTGGTAAACCCGATACAGAAAGATATAGAAGATTCTCAAATTAATAAGTTTAAAGATAAAATTACAGATAGTTGGTATGATGCGTTCAATAGGCATAGTAAAAAGGTTAATAAGGATAAGTTTAAATCGGGATTCAAAAGATCGTTTAGTGGGGTGTTAGATATCCATATCAGATCATATTTAAAAAATCTTATATCAAATGTATACAATGAGGTTGGTGGTATACAAAGTAGAGAACAGTTAGAGGATCGTATAGATAATATGAAGGGTACAGGAGCACGTCTTAGTAAAAGTAATAATTTCATAACATTGTTAAATGATGTTGGTGGTGTTATACTAAACCCAGGTAAAAATGAGAAACATGCAGTAAAAGAATCTGTTATCGATAAAGCTAGTAGTTATCAAAATCCCTATCAGCTAAAGGTGGATTCACATATGAAACACGAAACTCCAGACCTAATAATTGAAGAACTCGACCACTTTGACTGTGAACAAATAAGATCTGGTAAAGCCGTTATTGATGAGCCCTTTAAACGTGCTATATTTACAAGAGAAAGTGATGGTGATTACAACTACTTCTTTTTAAACCCCAAATTAAAACAAATACGCACCACTGTAGATGTTATTGTTGAGGCCGGAATGATCGTTCATAAAAATAATGTGACAACCAGTACTATACCTGACTGGTATGATGTTGAAAATGAGCGTAATGCTATATATACTAGCTACTACAGCTCTGCTGGGCGTGTTGCCGAATGTGAACCAGGTGATTCGTACGTTGTAGGAAATGGGATTTGTGGTTCAGTTCTTCAGGTAAATGATTTTGTTCCCATTCGCACTGGTGCTAAACGAGATGGTATAAAAGTAGACGTTACCTTCGAGAAAGGAAAAGAGATAGAGGGAATGCATTTTAAATCATTGCGTAAACTAAAACAGAACCTCGTTGGATTCGGGAAAGATTTATTACGCAACCAAAAAGGTTTGAGTTCTGTTGAGACAACAGGACCTATAGCTGAAGAAGCTACAGAGAAAATATCACAGGGACATTGGATCGACAAACTGTTTGAGATAAGTAGTGACGAAATACCAACGGTGTCAAAGACAATGTCATTGAAAGAACAAATGTTCCTCGATAAGATTCAGGGGGATTTTTTTAGACAACCTCTTGGAAAACACTTGATAATGGAAGGAGCTCCTGGTACTGGCAAAACGACAACGATCATAAAGCGGCTCAAACAGAAAACAATCTGGGCTCCAGAAGATGATATCTTAACTAAAGAGGAACTCAAGATTATCAATAGAATTAGTGGTGGTAATCCGGAAGAAGTAATTCACGGAAGTAACTGGTATTTCTTTAGTCCATCTCCACTCCTTGAACAATACTTAAAAGAGAGCATTGGCGCAGAGGGGCTTTCGGCAACACAAGATACTGTGAAGGTATGGAGTGATCGACGCATTCCATTTTCAAAATCAATCGGCGTGTTCCCGAAAAGTCTCTTCAGTCAAGAGAAGAAAAATAAAATTCTTGCTAAAACAGATAGTGCTTCTTTGGTTAAACTTGCAAAAAAGTTTACTGAACATATCCCCAAATCTATTGAAAAGCGTGTTGAGGAAACACGTAAGCAACTTGAAAAAGCGGGGGCTCCAGATAATCTTATTGAACTATTACGTGAATCAGAAGGTTCTATAGGGAGAGTTGTCAATTTCGAAAAAATGTTCGATATTGTATCAGAGTTGATTGATCATAAGAACGACTATCTTAGATCGAGTAAAAATGGTAAGCGAGAAATTGATGAACGAGTATCAAAAATTCTTTTTGCTAAAATCGATGAGGGTCATCGTTTTTTCGAGCTTCTTTTTCCTCTATGCCGAGATCTTACAATTGAAGATGATGATAATGAGGATATAACCGGCGACCAAGAATCGATGATAAAAGCTCGGGGATTGTTAAGTAATACAATACGTTTTATTGCTCTCAAATTGGCAAATGCATCTCAGAATGAACCGTCTACATCGATTATAGAATGTTCTCAACTATTGAAACAGTATAACCTAATTCCCAATCAGGATATGTTGGTTGATTACGGTAAACTACTCAATCAAATAACTCTACTAACAGAGGTGGCTTCACATAAAATATTAGTGGATAACATTCCTCTCTATTACAAAGAGTTTCGGAAAAATAGAATGCAGATAGAAAAACATCTCTTCTCAGATCTTGAATATATCGAGAAAAATCCCAATAAAATATCAGGACTAGAAATTGATATTATTGTGCACAGAATGCTTCAAAATACAAACTATTTGGTAAAGAGATATAATTCTATTCGTATACCACAATCATCTCCTTCTGTAAAAAGAATCTGTGAGAAATATAGACTACAAGTAGCAGTTGATGAAGCGACAGATTTCTCTGCCCTACAACTTTCGATATTCTCGTTGCTTGCACATCCGCTTTGCCCTACAGTATCACTGGTTGGTGATGTTATGCAGCGTATTACTCACACAGGTTTAACAGACTGGAGTGATACGGCGTGGGATGATTCCAGGTTTGAGCGCAGTGAAATTGTTAAAGTGTATAGGCAGCAGCCTAAGCTCTTAGAGATAGCTTCTTTTTTGTATGAACAGGAAACGGGTAATCCACCAGCATTCAAATCTGGAAAACTTAAAAAATGGGAAAATCGCCAGGCACCTGATGCCTTACTATATCGTACGGATTCTGAAACAAAAACAATTGACTGGGTTTGTGAACGCCTTGTGGAACTTCAGAATGTGTATGGTGGTGAAGAACTTCCATCAATTGGTGTCATCGCACCAAACGATAATATGGTGGAAGATATAGTTGATGCGCTTGAAGAGTCTGAATTCCTTGCTGATAATCAAATCGAAACCGTTGGCTGCACTGGTGATGGCGTTCTCAACGCCGCCGGTAAAGTTGCCGTAGTATCAATAGAGCACGTAAAGGGGCTGGAGTTTAACGCTGTTTTCTTCTGGGGAATCGATCAGCTAGAAGAAAAAAAGTTGCTTAATAGATACTTGTATGTAGGCTTGACACGAGCAACAGAATTTCTTGCAGTTACCTGTCGTAATAAAATGCCTGTAGCACTTAAACGAGTCGGCCATTTCTTTAAAGATGGCCGAGAGACCAATTGGTCTGACTTTTCATTTAGGAAATAACTATGCTCAAATATTCCAACCAATATCTACTGACGCGATATGGCAAGTTAATTTGAAAATTGCGAACAAAACTTGACACTACCTTATTTTTGTACTGGTTCAGCGG
>NZ_ASJR01000043.1 GCF_000474745.1 Chitinivibrio alkaliphilus ACht1
CAGCTCGCTTTTTCTACTTTAATTGAGGATTTTAGGATTATAATAAACTGCGTACGAAAAGATGTATACATTTCATCCTTACAAAAAAACAACTCAAAACAGGATACGGAACTCTTCTGTGAACAAATAAAATTCTTGCATATCCCCGGCGCATATGTCAGAATAGTGCTGATACTCAATTTCAAAAACAGGATACTCAAATGGTTCTCATCAATATTACGGGAGAAAAATTAAAGCCCTATTTTATCAAAGATATCCCCGATACTGTCCCGGTCATAACATCCTCCGGAGAAATAGAATCAATAACCGATGATCCCGTAGGTTTTATTATTATATCACGGGATGCAAAAAAAACGCATCCTCTTTTGGGATATTTACTGGCCCATGACAAATATTATTATCTGCCCATCTGGATAATTGGAAAAATTACGCCCCTCGAGGAAACTCTCTCGGAGGGAGAATTTTCTGACTGGAATACCAGCCGGACAGTATCAGAACATATAAAATCCATGGCACGCCTCGTACCCGGACTGGAGAATGCAGATCAGGATCAAAAACTTCTCACCTATATGTACGTCCGGGACAATTTTGTTCTGAAACCAATATTCAAGCCCGGCACCATGCAGCTCTATGCCTACCCTCTGCTTACTGTTTTTTCTGAAGATACGGCCATGGTAAATCAATGGCGCTACTCCCTGGAAGACAGAAAACTCATTCAAAAGGATGCCATTCGCGACCGTATACGCCTCTGCCCAAAATGCCACAGCGTCCGAATGAACTATATTGACACATGCACCAATTGCGGAAGTATTGCCATAGAAAAGAAGAATTTCTACCACTGCTTTACCTGCGGAAATGTTGATCAGGAAAAGGCATTTCAAAAATCTGGAATACTGCAATGCCCCAACTGCCGAAGCAATCTGCGACATATCGGCGTAGATTATGACCGAACCCTGGATGATTATCAATGCCGTGATTGCAATGCCATATTTACTGATCCCTATATTGAAGCACAATGCTATGACTGCGATTATAAGGATGATCCGGGAAGTCTTGAAGTTCGTGAGATTTACACCTACACCCTGAGTCAGGACGGGCGTCTTGCCGTACGTACCGGTCAGTTGAAAGAAATGTTTTCCATTCTTGACAGCTTTGACTTCTGTTCAAAGAAATACTTCTGCTCCAATCTTTCCTGGAGCTTAAAGCTGTGGGAACGGGAAAAGGTCCTGGATTTTTCCCTTCTGGTGGTGAAACTTCACAATATTCGAAAAAAAACGCTCTCAGAGGGAGAGACCAGTGTATCCCTTTTTATTGAAGAAATAATACAGCAACTGCGCAACAATATGCGCACCACTGATCTGGTAACCCGAATCAGTGAAGATACGATCGGCATGTATTTACCACTCACTCCTGCTAAAAACCTAAAGATCATTACCTCGCGTCTGGAAGACACAAACCAAAAAGCTGCATCAAAAAACAATAGCGAACCAACTCTTTTATGGAGCTCCTTTTCTGTAAAAACAGACTGGAAGAAAGGATACACCTCGGAGGAAATAATGGGAGAACTCCTGGGGAAAATTGATGATAAAGCCCATGGATAACTTTTTTCTTGATCTTTCCCTGTTTTATATCAATATAGCAGGAGAAATTGCTCACAGATTAGATGCGATACCTTTAGTTATGCGGCTTTTTCCATTCTTTCTTCTTTTGGAAGTTCCATACCAACTACTGATTTCTGTGGGTATTATAAAATATTATTTTATTCACACCGCCGAAAAACATACACCGTCCTCACTGTATTCTCCGCGTATTTCTGTGATTCTCACCTGTTACTCCGAAGGGGAACGCGTGGGCAAGTCTATCCGCTCACTGATACATCAGGAATATTCAGGGGACATCGAAATACTTGCTGTGGTGGACGGATCAGAAAAAAATGCGAAAACCAGTGCAGCAGCGCACAGATATGCACGGGAAGCAGATACGATGCGGGGAAGAACCGTGCGGGTTATTGACAAAAAAGTACGCGGCGGAAGGGTTTCATCCCTCAATGCAGGAAGCCTCTATTCTACGGGTTCCATAATTATGAATCTCGACGGGGATACCTCCGTTGACAATGACATGGCACACAAAATAGTCCGTCATTTTCGAGACCCTCTGGTTCTGGCAGTTTCAGGGAATATTCGCGTGAGAAATATATCCTGCAATGTTGTAACACATTTGCAGGGCCTTGAATATTGTCTTGGTATCGGCGGCGGACGAACGGGACTGAGTGAAATCGGTATGATTAATAATATCAGCGGAGCCTTCGGAGCTTTTCGCAGAACCGTGGTAGAAAAAATTGGCGGCTGGGACACCGGAACCGCAGAGGATCTTGATATAACCATTCGCCTGAAAGAATTTATGGGAAGAAACCCAAAACTGAAAATCGTTTTTGATCCCCATGCCACATCTCATACGGATGTACCGGATCGTTTTCGGGATCTTATCACGCAGAGATTTCGCTGGGACGGCGACCTGGCATTTCTGTATATAAAAAAATACTGGCGCATTTTTACACCCAAAATCGTGGGGTGGAAAAACTTTTTACAGCTTACAGTATACGGTTTAGGCATACAGATTGTCCTCCCCTTTCTGCTGGTTCTCTTTCATGTCTGGCTTATGGTCAATTTTCCCGCAGGCCATGTGGCAGGAATTCTTTCCTTTACCTACCTGGTATATACCCTTTTTACTGCGATTTTTTATTTCCAGTATTTGTGGATGATTTCACGGGAAAAGAAAAAGGACATTCTCCTCATACCATGGATTTTTGTATATCCCGCGTATGCCTTTATTCTTCGTATTATGATGACCCTGTTTATTCTCAAGGAGCTGCTCTTTGAGGCACATAGATATTCGTCCATGGCCCCCCAGTGGGTACTTGAGAAAGGAAAATTCTAATATGTTCATCGCCTGGATTATTCTGCTTGTCAGCCTGCTTTCAGCGGAGTCTGTAAAAACACTGGAAGATTTTGAAGCATTGCATACCACATCATTTGTGGATAATCGATTTGCTGCCCGTAAAAAATCCCTGCAGAAACCCGCAGAGTCGGAGCAGGGACTCCCGCACTCATGGATTTCCACGGGAGTGGAAGGCGGCTACACAAATGATTTGGAACGAGAGCTTTCCTACCCATTTCACTCCGGCTTTATTCGGTATACCATCCCCGTACGACAGATGAATGTGGCGGAGCCATTTGAAAGCACCCGATATTCCCTTGATACCATTTTGCTTAATTATGCACAGACACAGGCTTTGGAAGAAAATCTTTTTGCCATTCAGCAGGCCTATATCACCTATTGGAATAATCGCAGAAAACGCCTCCTTGCAGAACGGGCACTGGAAGAAAAAAACGAGGTTGACAGTATTCTTTCCGATCGAAAAAACTCGGGACTGCTTCTTATGGCTGATAAAGTTGAATTGCAGCAGATATTTACCGCCATAGAAAGAAACCGTAATGAATTTGCCCGCCGTGAAGAGCTGGCACTGACTGAACTTGAGTATCTATGTCGTAGATCCATTCCGCCCTTTACCCCCCTTCAGCCACCCGTGGTACATATTATGGATACATCCCAGTACACCCAAAAGATGATAGGTTCCCGGGAGGATTCTCTTATAACTGTCCTGAAATCTCTTCGTGATGAAGAAAACCGTGATCCCTCCATCTATGCTGCATATACGGGGGTTTCGCTCAGGTATACGGGCAGACCGGAATATGAATTCGGTGGAGACGGCCGTATTTTTTTCAATCTTGATATCCCCTTTGGTGCCCGCCAAACCCGTGCGACCCAAAAAAAAGGGAAACCTTAACCATTCGTGCAGCCATACAGAATACAGAAGAGGAAAAACACCGGATTATTCGCGATTTTACACGACAGTATATACAGTATATATCCCGGAAAAAAGAACTCAGTTCCCGTACAAAATCTCTTGAAAAAAGGCTTCGGGCACTTCGGGGAACATATCTGCGGAGCGGATTTTCCGACGGTGACATGATTACTGTTTTTATTCATACACGCCACCGCTATTATCAGGGCATACTTGAATATTTTGATGCGGAAGCAGAATATATTCTCAGTACCTACGACGTTAAAAACAGTGCACGCTCCTCAGTTGCACACTCCCGTTCTTCTCATATTGATATATCCTACGAAAGTAAAAACAGACCGCAAAAACAACTTCTCAATCTCAAACTTTCTCCAATGATTGAAAAAAATATATCCGTGCAGGAAATGGAATCACGCTTTGAAGAAAAAATCTTACCCCCCGATACCTCAGTGGAAACAGAAAGAATCAATACCCCGACAAAGAAACACAGCTTTTTTGTGTGGTCCCGCAATGATTTTGAACTACACCGCCTCGAAAAAGACATTCAAACCCTTGCGGTGGCATTCTCCGCAGAAGAAGTCAATCAACTTAAAACAAATCCGCGTAAGCGGGAACAACTGCACCAATATATAGGGACACTGCATCAACGGGGCATAGCTGTGGGCCTGCTCTTGGGTGAACCCCGATGGATGCTTCCCGAGTTTCGCGACAATCTAAAAGAACTGCTTGTATTCTTTTCACAATTCAGTTTTGACGAAATAGTCTATGACCTGGAGCCCAATCAGCTTTCACAGCCGGGCTACATAGATGAGCCTCTGAGCGATTCTCTGGCCCTGGTGCGCCTATGGGAAACCCTTACTGAGCTCCAACCATATACTTTTGCCCCCTTTTCCTGTGCCGTTCACTACCGCTACCTGACACAAAAAATTGACAACAGGGCCTTCGGCAGTCTGATAAAAGGTCTTTCTCCGCACCATATCATACTTATGATATATTCGGGGAATCACGCCACTGTCACCCGGCGTATGCAGCGGCTGCTGTCAGAATTCCCCACCCTGCCTCTGAGCGCGGCAGTATCTGTGGAACCCACTCCCATTGTCGCCGATGACGAAACCTACGCGCAGCACAGCAGCGAAGAATTTTACAATGTACTGGAGAAAATACATACAGATCTTAAAAGTTTTTCACAATTTTCGGGACTTTGGATTCAGTCCATGGAGTTTTATCAGGAGATGCAAAAATGAAAATACGATTCACCAATAATTCCTTAAATACTGCAGAACGTAAAAATGGTGTCAATGTGATCTACTCTGCCGCAAAACGAAGCTTCCCGCGTATACGCTGGCTTATTATAGTGGGTATAGTCATATCGCCGCTTCTGTTTTTTCTGGGAATGATCCTGCTCAATACCCTCTATATAGAAAATACGGGGTATGTCCACTCACTGCACACCCATATTTTTGCCATTGAAGACGGTCGGGTTGAACAGCTGTTTTACCATCGGTTCTCACCCATTGACTCCGGGGCACAAATACTATCATTTTCCCCTCACTCATCCCAGGTATATCAGGAGAACCCCATATCCCTTCCCCCCTCATCAGAACGGGAGGATGAAACTATTCATATTCTGAAAGAACGAATCGGCAGTGAAGAACGCGAGGCTAGCCGAGCCTACACAAAACTTGAAAATATGCGGCAGCTTATGCAACGGGGGGCTGCAACATCGCGTGAAGTCGATGCCGCCAGAAGAGTCTATATGGGACACCGAAACACCCTGCAGTCTCTTCTGCGTGAATATGGTACCCGCACAAAAAACATCAATACAGAAGACCAGCCACTCACAGCAGCGGCCGGCTCACATCGATATACAGAACCATACACCGCACCCTGGAACGGCCGAATTATTAAACAGCATGCAGAACCGGGAGAATGGCTAAAACGCCATGACCGGTTAGTAACTCTGCAGAAAAACCCCGCAGAATACACTATCCGACTCTCCATAAAGCCACAACAACTATCTCATATACAGGAAAATACGGTAATGAAACTTTCGTCTCAAACGGGGGGTGATATTCGTGCACGGGTGATTTCCCTGGATCCCTATATTCCACCGGAAGAACTGCAGGAGCGCCCCTATTTTTTTCAAGACTCCCGACATATCACCATACTCCTGGAACCGATGGAGACTCTCCCTGAACAATTCCGCATCATCGGGCTTCCGCTGACTTCACGAAATCCACGGTTCAGCTTTTTGTACAAAATACGTGAATTTCAACGTAAGAATATCCGCCCTCTTTTCACGCTATGAAAGAGTAACGGGGGGCTGTTCTAATACGCATACTACCAGTACACATAAAACAGCCCCGCTCAATCACTTACCGGGACAAGCTAAAAAATAAAATCAGAGCCGATATGAAAACTCACATCACGGTCAACATCATCGCCGCTTTCTATGAGGGGAATATTCACCCGTGCATAAAAAGACTGCCAGAACGGCGACCCGATTTCATCATAGGAAAAAAGCGGGGTAATATCTACTAGGAAGAGGTTATCACTTCGGTAGTCTCCGCTTATAATATCATCAATAATTTCATCATCACCGGCATCAACCAGAGTGAATTTTGTCAAAAGCGCAACGGAAAGGCCGTCCCACATATGACGTTTATATCCCGGAGTAACACTCAAGACAGCAGGATAGGTGTACTCAAAGGCGTCATTGAAACCATCACCGTCCCATTCGTAGGAGTTTTTCCAGCTGTATGACACGGAAGCCATAACAAGCCCATCAGGTACGGTATATACACCCGAAAGATACGCAGCATACCCCGTGGTAGCATGCCCGAGAAGGAAATCCTCCCCCGTGGGCAGGCTCAGGGATATTCCACCGCTTATAAACAGAGAGTTTGGAAGTATACCGCTATAAAAAAGACGAAGTGAAATATCTCCCAGACCGAACCGTTTCTTTTCTTCCCGCTCATCGGAATCCCAATACTCCTTACCGATAATAAACGGAATATGAGTAGAAAGATTCAGCCCACGTGCCCAACGGGGGGCATACCGCAGGGGAATGCTGAGATAAGGGAGGCGTCTGTTGAGAATAAATTCAGGATTTGCACCGAATTCAGCTGCGCTTTCATAGAAATAAAAGTCCTGAATACCCAAATAGGGATTTGAAAGAACTGGATTGGAGGGATCGTGAGTAATAAGGGAATCCTGCTGAACAATCCAATCTCCCAGAGCAAAACGATCCTCTTCTCCGTGAACTGCAAAAAAACAAAATCCCTGCAAGTATAATACAGACACCTGCTGTTTTCATAAAAGCCTTGGACCTTCTACAAAAAAGTCACAGTGTGTTAAGACATATATATTAT
>NZ_ASJR01000044.1 GCF_000474745.1 Chitinivibrio alkaliphilus ACht1
ATTGCCATCAGCGGCGCGAGGAACGAGCGTCCGACTGCATGGCTTTGTTAGCTATGCTTTAGGTCTTAGTTAGAACGATTTTATCTTCAGACTTGCTGGTAATTTTATAACCTCTTAGCTTGTTAAGTGCTGCGACTCCTCCCGCTGCGACAGCAATGCTAATGGCACTAGCAGTAGTTGCTGCTCCCAATACCGTAACTGCAGCACCTCCTGCTAATGGAGCCACAAAAAATTTAGTAGTTGCCTGACTCGTAGGTTCAGGGGCTGGGTAAAGAATTGCAACCACAGAAACTCCTATTGCTCCAATTGCCACAGCCCAAGCAACTTTACCAGTTGCCTTTATTTTCAGGACTTTGTCTTTGAGACTACCTTCGATTTCAATCGTGTCCTGTCCATCTTTTAGAGCTTTTCCCAAATCTTTTTCATTGTCAATTGCCATTATATTCTCCTTTGTTTAGTAAACGATTAGTGTGAGTTCCTTAGATTTACATTTGGGGCAAATACGCTTTCTCAACCTCAGCCTTATGAGTTGAACTTGAAATGTTGTCAGAATATGGCTACATCCTTGACACGCTAAATTTGATTTTCCCGGCGGCTTTATTGGCATATCATCCCCCTTCGATTAGCTAACGACTGAACTCACTGGTTTTTACGGAGCGCAGCGGAGTAAAAATCCAGTGCAGTGATTTGTTATGTGTTTTTTTAGCCAATTGTTACTTCCTCATTATCGTTTATCCGCACCACTTTTGTGCTTGTGAATATCTTTTTATATTCATCTCCTTCAAATGTATGGATTGGAACAAGAGTCTTCGGATTCAAAACCTCAACCATTCTTTTCAATGCATCTCGATCAGCATGTCCACTTGTGTGAATCACTTTTTCAGTCATTCCTTTTCCAATAAGAAAATCAATGAATTCTTTAGTTGTTTTTTCTTTTTTATACCCATCCCACATCGAATAGATAAATGTGCCGTCTTTTAATCCTTTTATATATTCCAGATCTTTCAACATACTTGGTCGCACAATCATTACCGTTTTATCAAACTGCGCTCCGATTTGTTCTTTCGTGATTTTATAGTTCTTGAAACGGTATAATAATTTTTCATTCCCTTTGCTGCTAATCATTCGGGAAAGACGATATGGGAAAAACACTTTTATTTCGGGAAATTTTTTAGATGGATATGGAATTGTAGCAAATTCTGACAACTCTTTAAGAATGTTTGCAATATAAAAATCAACAGCAAGAGTCTTTCCCGTTCTTTTGCAAGCTCTATAAATTGATACGAGCCGGTCAATGTTTTGACCTGATGTATAAATTAAATTGATTCCTTTGCTCGTTTTAAAAACATTTACAAATTCCTCTTCTATATCACTTTCGGTCGGGAACGGTTTATTCACTCGACCGATAGTTGTTCCTTCAAGAAGCAGATAATCAATATTTTGCTCGGTATTGTAGCTAAACCAACCAAATGCTTTGGTTTTTCTGCCGTGTATTCTGAAATCACCACTGTAAAAAAGAGACTTTCCATCAGCTTTGATTAGAAATGCATAAGCATCAAATGCAGAGTGGTCCATCAAATATGGCGTAATTTCAATATCACCAATAAAAAATGATTTCCCTGATTCAAAATGTCGTGCGTTTTTGATCGCCCAATCCTGATTTGTAAATATATTGGTAATCTCAATCAGTTTTAAAGTGGCCCTGCCAAGATATATTTGGTGATTCTCGTTTACATAATTGATAAGTCCAAAATGGTCTTGATGCGCATGAGATAAAACTAAAGCGGCGCTTCCTGACACATCATAAAGCCCTTCTATATCGGGAAGAATCCCCTTTGCGATCAATTCGTCTACTGATGAACCCTTAACAACCTTTGCGTCAAACTGCGTTTGGTCTGGATTCACCAAAGGCATGCCAAAATCAACAATAATTCGTGCTGATTCTGTCCAGACTTCTACACATGAACCTCCTATCTCCTTTGTGCCTCTATGAATCTTAAATTTCATTACAACACCTTTGCATTCCAAAGGTTTCCAGTCACCACTTTCTTAATATTTCCGATCGAGTAATTCTTTAGACCTGTATATTCGTTGTTTTGGAAAATCAACTTTTTCAATCTTCCCTTTTTCTGGTCATTATCAAAACCGAAAATTAATAAAGTAACGTTGTCATCAAGTTCTTCAGGTTCGGGTAGAGCTATATTAAAAATTCCATTAATAACTTTTATGTAATCGATATATTCTGAAAGAATTTCATTTTTTCTTTTTGATAGTTGAGATTCATATCTTTTTATTTGGCTTATTACTTTTGGAGTTGTCCGTGACCAGATTTCATTATTTGAGAAATGCTTTGCTTCAACAAATTGAAGGGTTTTGGATTCTTTATTGAACAATAAAATATCAATTCTATCTTGATTGTTTTCCTGTTTTAATGATTCAAAAGATATTTCAACATCCAAAACTACAACATTGCTGTCCGATAGATATGAGTGTTTGTGATATATCTCTGACACTCCCGAAGCCTCAATTCCTGAATAGTTTGAGCAGTTTTCTTTTATTCGCAGGTAATTCGATTCAAAGTCAGAAGCCAATTTATAATCTGACAATTCAGCTTCCGTTAGATAATCCTTTCCGTTTGATGAAATTACAGATGCATATTTCAGGTGAGTTTTAAATCCATTACTATCGTAGGTAAAAAGCTTGCCGCCTTTATGATAGAGGTCAATTCGATTATCTCTGATTGCGAGAAAGACATTTTGATTTTTGCAGTCTTGCTCAATTTTATTTGACCACAAACTATTTGAAATCAATTTGCCTTCAATTATTTTTTCCAGCCTTCTTTTCATATCAATAAACTCCGGATTTTTTCGACACATAACGCCCAAGCTCAGGTGCGTTTGAGGCGACGGCCGTTTTTGTGGTAACAAAAATGGGCGGCGGGTCAAACGTCACCTGCAGCGATTTGTTATGTGCCTGCTCGCCACACCCTGAACGACTACGCCATGCCAGCATGAACAACATTGATCGCTCGCTCAACGAATTGCCGTAACTCACCATCTATGATCTGCACTTGATCAGCGGATGGATTGGTGTCGTGATGGTACTGGCCGGCGTAACCATTGATATCATTTAACTCATCGGTGATGTTCTGCGCATGTACAAGTGGACTGTCTTGTTGTGCATTATTGATTGCGTCGACGACCTGTCCAAAGAGCAAACCACCGCTTATCAAGCCAGGGAATCGCCGATGCAGGTATCCTTCAAGCATAGGCCTTATCGATCTAGCCACCTCCATGCTGCTCTGCGCTGTGCCGTTCAAATATTCGCCCAACACCCTATGGCATTTGAAGTACGCGCTCTCGCACTCTTTATCAACGTCAATTGCATCAAAGTTGCTATAACGGTTTGCGACGGTTTTCAATTTCACACATGCAATATTTTGAGGAGAACTAGCTCGTAAAATTTCATCCCTTAGGCTTCGCATGAAATGAATATCGTGAACCAACACGATTAGTTGCTCACAACCGTTATGAACTCTCTTCAAGATCAAACGCGTTTGCTGCTTGCGATTAAGATCCAAACTGCACATAGGGTCGTCAATGACAACGACTTTATTTGCCAAGTCAGGATCAGACTCAACAGATGCTATAAAAAACGCAAATGCTAATGTCCGTTTGTCACTCTCACTCAAAGAAGTATTAAAATCTGGTATGCCTCCGGTCAATTCAATATTTGACCCTCGCATGTGTAAGTTGTAATTACTTCTTAATCCGCCCCTGTAGTTGAAATCTATGTTTGGAATTGAAAATTGCGCACCGAAATCACCAAGCAATTGATTTATTCTGCCCTTGTAGCGTTCGAGCGTTGTCTGCATGATGGCATTCAAGGCATCCTTTTTATTTTGCTTTTCTTCCTTAGTAGCAACTTCCTGCGCAAGCGCCGCGTCAAGTTGAGAGAAGATATCAATAACATCCTGTCGATGTCGAAGCTTCGCCAACTCCAAATTGGTAATTGCCTGACGTAAACCATCCGGATTCACAGCGGCCAAGCTCGCCTTGTATGCCGTGATTAGGTTAACAGCATGGTCTATACCGTCATTACACGACTTCACCATTCCAACGAGTTCATTCCAGATGCCAATCAGTTCATTCTTCGTGTCGTCGGAACCTACTGATTCAAGGAGATTTGCTTCTTTGGCAAGTCTTAGAGCATCAAGACGGCCTCTTATGGTAGCTAATTTTTGCTTCGCCGCCTCACCATCAAATTCTGGAGGAGGTATCTCAACATGCTCCTGCCAACCGTCAATGATCGCGCTAGCGGTCGCAAAACTTGCTTGAAGTCTTTCGATGATTGCTTCGGACGTTGTAATTGATATTAGTCTGATCAGATCAGCGACAGAAGCCTTCAGTTGGTTGTAATCCTGATTGAAATAGCTGCGATAGGCTTGTATGAGATCGACCCCTTCAAGTGGTTGGTTGCAATATGGGCAACTTTCCACCTCTCCAAAGGCATGGCCATCACTGATCCATTTTTCAAGGTTCGGCTTGGCATGAGCGTCTATGTGCTGCTTGACTCGTTGCTCTGCGGCCAGATCAATATCGGCTAGCGAGCTTTCAAATATGGCGAAGATTTGAGTAACATCAAAAGCTGGCTCATCCAACTTCTTAGGCATAGCTTTCGCTTGGATTACGCCGATATTCTGTGCTTCAACAATACGTTCGTTTAACGCTGCGATCTGGTCGTCCGCATCTGCCACTTCCGCTAGGTCTCGGAACTGTTGCAGTGAAATTCCCCGATGAAACCCAGTCAGCTGATTAGTGAGGTCTCTTACCGATTGAGATGCCGCCAGCGCATCATTGTCAGCTTGATCGTACTCACGTTGAGCGTTCACTGCGCTGGTTCCCAACGCAAAGTGAAGTAGGTTTTTCCTCTGATCAGTCGTTACCTGACCGCCCGCGTATACGTTTTGCTCTACAAAGTCCGCATCGAAGACCAGCAGTTCTGGGTGTGGGTTGCTCCAACTACTGTTTGCAAACGCCGACTGCTGCCCATTCGAGAATTGAAGGAGAACCTCGGGTTGGTGGTTGCCATCTATCGTTTTTCGGCGACGGATCAAATCAGAATCATTATAAGCACAAGACCGAAAGATAGACGCGAGAGTAGACTTGCCTACTCCGTTATCAGCATAAACAAGAGTTGCCTTCTTAAAAGCATGCTGCCTGCCGTCTGCATCATGGAGAAGGCCAATTCCCTTAACTCGGTGTATTCTTTCTAGCATTATTTAGCCCCTGTAAATCCCCCAATCGCCACCGATCCAGCACTTAGCAGCGTCCAACTGGCACATAACATACGGATAGTGTGCAATAATATCCACAATACCCACAATAAAAACATGTTTTTGCTCAAAACAGCGCATAACAACATATATATTCACATAATATGAGCAGATGCATGGTCTCGTACAAATTATCATATTTACTATAATATAGGATATTATTTCAATAAGAGGGGAAATGATTCACGTACCTGAAGATATTCAGTTCCTATTCTAAAGAGCAGTTGAAAAATGTAGAGCCGGAGTTACATCACGACTACGTCAAGTGGATACGATTTTATCTCGACTTTTGTCAGAAATACCGGTTTGTACCATACGAAAAAAGTTCTTTCAGCCACTTTTCTCAAAAGTTGCATGATAAAAACCAGCGGGTGCAGGACATAGAAACTGCATATCAAGCTGTGGAACTATTGATACCCTACTACTCAACAGGAATAAAAGAGGGGGAGTTGACGTCCAAAGTAGAAGTGATTCAACAATTAATATCTGTAATACGACTCAAGAATTACTCCCCGAGAACCCTTGAAGCGTATCTTAAATGGACCCGGAAATTCTTTTCTTTTTACACTGGCGATATTTCCTCAATCGATGAGGGTACTGCCCGTCAATTCCTGAACGACCTTGTTCTCAATAAAAACGTCTCACCCTCTGCGCAAAACCAGGCATTTAATGCACTTCTTTTTCTCTATCGTCACGTTTTGAGAAGAGATTTTGGAGATCAGTCAGGAACTGTTCGTGCAAAAAAACCAAAGAAAAAAATGCCTGTGGTTCTCACTGTCTCTGAATTACAATGTCTGTTTAATATGATTGAGGAACGATTTCTGTTGCATTTTCAGCTCATGTATGGCTGCGGCTTACGGTTAACCGAGCTTATGGAGTTACGCTTGAAACATCTGGATTTTGGAAACAATCTCCTGATGATAGAGTTTTCCAAACAACAGAAAAGCAGATACATTCCTCTGCCAAAAAAGATTGTTAGTAATTTGCAATTGCAGGTAGAATCTGTTATTCAACGGCATAAGAAAAATAGGAATAATAAGAAATACAAAGGGGTTTTTCTTCCTCCTTCCATAGATGACTCTCAAGCGATGGAAGAGAAGTGGTTGTGGTTGTTTCCCGCATCGGGCTTAGTGTTGGTGTCACAAAAAAATGAAGAGCGTCAATTTCATCTTCATCATACGGTCGTTTCAAGGTCTTTGAAAGCTGCCGCAAAAAAGACAGAAATACAGAAGAATATTTCACCCCATGTATTACGACACTCCTACGCTACTCATCTTTTGCAGTATGGCCTGGATATTAAGACCATACAGGAACTTCTCGGGCACAGCACTATTGAGACTACCATGGTCTATCTCCATGTGCTGAAGGAGATGATACCGCGGCCTGCGATCAGCCCCCTGGATATTAGGTGGTGAGTTTTTTCTGCACGGCTTGCTAATACAGTTTTTCCCTTTTTATATACGCTTCATTTTTTTTCATAGGGCAGCAATCTGTTTCGTGGAGTGCATTGATTTATATCAGGAAGCATTGTATCTGACTGAAGCAGAGGAGCAGATTCCATGTGCTTTGAAGAGTACAGAGA
>NZ_ASJR01000045.1 GCF_000474745.1 Chitinivibrio alkaliphilus ACht1
ATACCGCGCTCTCAAAGCACGCCTTACAGCTCTTATGCCCCATTTATTATGAGTCCGCACTGCTCTTGAGAGCTTTGTGGACCTTTTCGTAAATATCGGAGGAAATATCCGGCATGGCACGAAGCGTATGGAGCTGCTCTACCATGCAAGTGCGCCGGGGGAGATCGTAGCGGGCAAATTGGAGAAGAGGGTCAATAAGCTGTGAGGCAACCTGTGGATTGCGGCTATTCAAGAGTTCAATCTGCTCACGCAGAAAACGGTATCCCGTACCATCTTCTGCATGAAAACAACGGTGATTCCGCGCCGTAAAGGCACCAATTAAACTGCGTACCCGATTGGGGTTTGTGTGGTCAAAGGTGGGATGATTCATCAGCTCTTTGACCCGCTTGAGCGTATCCATAGCAGGTGCTACTGCCTGCAGTGAAAACCACTTATCCATAACCAACCCATCCTTGCTCCAGCGGTGTGCAAACTCTTCCAAGAGACGATCTCGGCACGAGCACCCCCCAAAAATAGCCGCCTCCAAGGCTCCAATACTATCTGTCATGGAAGTAGCCATGGCAAAATGCTGAGCCACCTGGTCAGAGCCGCTCGGAACAAGGGCAAGATACCCTAGGAGGGTATTTCGCAGGGACCGCTGAGCCATGGCCGCCGTGGTCATTTCGAAGGAATCTTGATGAAGTGCTGCGTAGCGTGCAGAAAAAACAGAAGCACAGCCGTGGGCCACGCCATCTCGCAGGGCCTGGCGCACGTGGTGTATTGCTTCCACGGGAACCGTATCAAACCATCCGGCCAGCTCCGACTCTGCAGGAAGAGTGAGCATCTCCGCCACAAAGGCAGGATCAAGGGATTGGTCTTCCACAAGAGCTGCTGCAATCTCACACACAGATGGTGGCACCTGAACAGTTTTGCCCCCTTGCATGGCAGAAACCATGGCCACAATCTCCTTTTTCAAGAGCATCTGCCACGCATCCCAGCGGGAGAAATCATCCTCCTCATGCAGAATTAATACGTGAAGATCCTCCGTCTCCAAAGGATGAATAAGCCGCACGGGAGCGGAAAATCCACGAAAGAGCGATACCACAGGGGCGGTGTCTACCTCCTCAAAGACCCATGTTTGCGTAGCCTGTTGTAGCGAAAGAACCTCATTTTGGCGTGTCTGTGCACGCACGAGGGGAATACGTTCACCGGTTTTGGAAAACAGGGCCGTATTCACAGGGATGTGCAGGGGCTTCTTAGGACTTTTGTCTGCCGTGGGTGGAGTTTTTTGACATAGGGTAAGACGCAGAGTCTTTTGAGCCCGGTCCCACTCATAGGACGCCCGGACTTCAGGGGTTCCTGCTTGAGAATACCACCGCCGAAACTGTGTAAGATCTTCCCCGCTTCCTGCTTCCATGGCCGCAATAAAATCTTCACATGTAACCGCATGACCATCGTGACGGCGTACATAGGTCTGCATACCCTCTTGAAAACGATTCTCTCCCAGAAGGGTGTGAATCATGCGAATTACCTCGGCCCCCTTTTCATAAATGGTCACTGTATAGAAATTACTCATTTCTATCACCTCTTCCGGACGAATGGGGTGTGCCATGGGGCCGGCATCTTCGCGAAACTGGTGACTGCGAATCATGCGTACATTTTTAATACGATGTACCGCCCGGGATCCACGATCGGCGGAAAACTCCTGATCTCGAAATACGGTGAGTCCCTCTTTCAGAGAAAGTTCAAACCAGTCACGACAGGTAATTCGGTTTCCAGTCCAGTTGTGGAAATATTCATGGCCAATTACTGCTTCTATATTCATAAAATCTTGATCCGTGGCGGTCTCTCTGTCTGCAAGAACATATTTGGCATTGAAAATATTAAGCCCCTTATTTTCCATGGCCCCCATATTAAAAAAGTCAACTGCCACAATCATATATATGCCAAGGTCATACTCCAAACTAAAGCGGGTTTCGTCCCAGCGCATGGCATGTTTCAAACTCTCCATGGCGTGGTGTGCCCGGTGGAGCATTCCCCGATCAACATAGAGCTCAAGGGCAACCTCTTTCCCACTGGCAGTGACAAAGTAATCGCGTAAGCAGTCGAAATCTCCAGCCACGAGGGCAAAAAGATAGCTTGGCTTGGGAACCGGGTCAACCCACGTGACCCGATGCACTCCTCCCCCCAGATCTTCTTCCTTCACGCGATTTCCATTTGACAAAAGCAGGGGATACTCCTTCTTCGGGGCGGTAATACGCGTGGTAAAACGTGCCAGCACATCGGGACGGTCGGGATAAAAGACAATGCGACGAAACCCTTCAGCTTCACACTGTGTGCAAAACGCCCCCGCAGACTTATACAAGCCCTCAAAGGCGGTGTTATCTGCCGGAGAAATCGTGGTTGTTATCACAAGCTCAAAGGTATCGGGGCAGTTCCGTATCAGAAGACGATCATCGGTGTGCTCAAAATCGTGCCAGGGCGTTCCATTCAAGGTAACCCCTTCCAGCACCACCGATGGATGGCCATGAAGAGTCATATGCGCGGTATTGGGTGTGGTGCGACGAACCTGCAGTACCGCAGACACTCGGGTGGCATGATCGGCAAGCACAATATCAAGGGAAACAGCATCCACATAAAATGCCGGCGGAGTATAGTCAGAACGACGTTGTACAGAGGGTGAACTCATAGCTTCTCTCTCTTATTGATGGTGTAGAGGAATATACACTCTGCATACACCAAGGAAGGAGGCCTGTACCGCAGATGAGCTTTTGCCGTGGTGTCCCTAGGGGGCATCATCCAACTCACCACGAATGGTGTGTTCTCGATCGGGACGGGCGAAGACTCCCGACTGACCTCCAAAAAAACCAGCCCAAGATTTCCGTCAACCGTAAGCTCTTCCCCGGTCTCAACAATATCGGCAACCCGTGCAACACCGGAAACACAGGGAATCCCATACTCCCGGGCAATAATGGCACCGTGAATCAACATTCCCCCGCGTCGCTCCACAATGGCTCCGGCCAGGGGGACAATGAAGGTCATGGCGGGATCAATGGCATCGCATACAAGAATCTCACCGCGCTGAAATCCGCTGAGATCAGCCTGCGTGCGCACAACCCGGCTGACTCCCGTTGCAATACCCGGGCTTGCCGGTTGCCCCTGGAGTTGACGCGCCCGCGCGGTTGAGGCAGAAGACTTTTCATCTGTAAGGGAGGGACTACGCAGCATGTCTTGTTCTTTTTCTGCCTGTGCAAGAAGCGCGGCAAAGTCAGAACGGGGATGCTGCGCATTTCGACGACGAACCTCCTCTTCTGCGAAGCTCACCTGTCGCAAAAGCTGTTCCAAACTGATATTATCATCATCGCGTAGGCGATAACTGGCACGTCCCATGGCAAGATACTCCTCGGCTACGGGCAACTCTTCCGGTGAAAACTGCCTTCGAAAAGCCGCTTCAAGCTCCTGCGCACCTTGAGACTGAGAAACAACCGGCCCAGCCCCCAGCTCCATCATAACCCCCTGGGCCTGATAAACAGAGAGACCTATCTCCTCTGCAATAGCGGCTACTGCAGCGGACGAAACCGCTTCAGGGGTTTCTACCAAGGCGCGAGCAGTCTCCATGAGGCGCTGGTTTCGCGCAACCGCCCGCAGGGAATTACCCCGCAAGAGCTCCATAAATTCAAAGGGATCATCGGGCTGAACCGTGTCTGTATAAAATGCACCGAACAGGCGAATTCCATGCGCCATGGGGATACAGTCACGCCGATACACCTCTTCCCACTCCCTGCGTGCACACAGCCGTTCTGCAAAGGTTTCACAGAGATCTGCATCGGAGAGTTCTGCAGGATCAACCTCCGCAAAGGCTGCCGCTGTCGCTTCAATGGCCGGAAGAATCTCCTCTTCAATACGTCTCTGGAGAGTTTTCAGGTTTTCCATACTGCGATGAAGCCCCAAATACCACTGTCGGTTGTCCTCAGAACGCTGGCGGGTAATAGGGCGGGCCTGGAGCAAAATCAGATCATCTCCACGGATAGTCCACTCACAATCCTGCGGAGCTTCAAAGGTGTCTTCCAGCATCCGCAGGGTCTGAGCAACACGAACACACTCTGCCGAATCGAGCACGGGCGTTGTTTTTTCATGGGGTGAGGTATCCACCACAGCAAGACCCTCACCGCGAGGAACAAGTTTCTGCGTCTTCTCTGCCGCAGTGTAGGCTTCAATTTCCAAGGTGGTCCGGTGCAGACGCCAGCTATCCGGCTCGACGCTCCCGTCAACAAGCCCTTGATTCAAGCCATACACCGCTTCAATCGCCATCTGCTGAGACTCCTCCGGAGCGGTGCTGAAGCCCACGCCGGACACCCGTCCCGCCATAAGCTCCTGCACAACCACGGCCATGCGGCTTTTCTCGACGGAAAGGCCCAGCTCCTGTCGATACAGAAGGGCACGATCCGACCACAAAGACGCCCATACAGTTCGTACTGCCTGAAGCTGTTTTTTTCTCCCCCGCACATGCACCACCGACTCATGGAGCCCCGCAAAGGAGGCCTGGCCGGAATCCTCCCCGGGAGCCGAGGAACGAATCACCAAGGGCCGATCACCAAATAGATCTTCAATCCCTGCACACAGCTGCATCTCAAGAGATTCGGGCAGGGGAGTGGTGAGAAATAAATTACGAATACGAAGAGCCGCATCCCACAGCTCTTCCCAGCGCATTTGGGAAAACTCCTTACGTCCCAGCTCCATGGAAAGCTTTGCCCCAAGACTGGTCTCGGCAAGATACTGTCCATAGACCTGAGCGGGAATCACCGCCGACAGCGGAATGGAAACACCAGCCTTTGAAAGGCGCGCAAGGGAGAGGGCCTTTCCCCCCACCTCGGCATGCTGGTCATGGCGAACTGTATTAATTGGTTGTATGATCAAAATCAAGCTCCATAACATCTTGAAAACGCTGCACTACGGTATATCGATGTACGGTTATTTCACACAGGGCGCATCCCGGTGACTGAACAAATTCCTGTAGATGGGGATGACGCTCCAGAAAAAGCTTTTCCAACGCTTCATAGCGCCCCGGTCCAACTTCACCAGCAACGCCTAAGGCAGTCACAGCTGCAGCGCTCCGAAAATCCTCCACCTGATTAGTTCTGCTGTCAATAAGAAGGGACACCCGCGTATCACCTTGAATATTTGCATATTTTCGCGTTGCCCGATGCGTAGCAAAGAGAATACGGGAAAGATGTTCTGCCCGGGCAAACCCAACAAGACTTGCGTAGGGATGACCGTTCCGACTCGTAGACAAGACACCGAGATATTGTGTTGCAAGTAATTGCGCGATTTTTGTTTCAAGCTCATTCATAACGACTCCTCTCATAGGCCCTCATAGTAATATAGTATGCGACACAGACCACCATCCCCGGCAAATAAAAAGAGGACAATTCAGAGAGACGCAGGCGTCTTTTCATGCACGGGAATAGAAACAGAAGAGAGGTGGACGAACCGTTTTTCCGTATTACGGAAATCTGTCGTCTGAGAAAAGATGTTTGCAGGCCCCGTCCTCTGCTCCTCGCAACAGGGCATACAGGCAGAAAAAACAGCCGATTCCCAGGATGATGTAGAGTGGCGTAAGGGGATCATAGATCCCGGTTTTCCCATAGGCAAGCAGTCCGCCCAGGACAAGAACGAGGGGATAGAGCAGACATTTTACCAGGATGGTACCGGCCATGAGGGCTCCCCATGGATTTTTGTGCAGGAGCAGACGTGCTGCAATGAAGCTCGGGGCAACCAGAAAGATGAGATCCGTGGCAAAGACCACGGCCGTGGTATGTCCGCTTTGACTGATGCCGGGAGGAAGCTGCCCTGTCATACTTACCACAAGGGACAGAATGATCCACATGCCTCCGATAAGTATGGAGAAGCAGAGCAGATAGACAGAGATTGCTGTGCAGGGAATCGGTGTATCTTTTGTTTGTGTCTTCTGCCGTGAAATGTCAAAGGTGCACAGACCGATGATACAGGCTGTGGCGGAAAGAATAACAATCAGGGTATGAATAAGAAAAAAGGCATTAAAGGATGCTCCGTAGGCATAAAAGAGATAGGTATCCCTGAGTGTCTATATTAAGTGAGACAATATTCTATATTAATTTTATTACCTATCGGGGCAGAAAAACAGGAGATCAAAAGTGGAAAGAAAGAATTATGAGAGATCATCGACATCGTCTGGTGTTGCTGGGAAAACGAGTAAGTCAACGGAAGTGCTTCCGGACAGCTCCCGAAAAACGAAGCGTCCTTCTAA
>NZ_ASJR01000046.1 GCF_000474745.1 Chitinivibrio alkaliphilus ACht1
AGATAAAAGAAAGAAAGGGACCAAGCAAAAGCTTGATCCCTTTATGAATAAACCCGGCAGTGACCTACTCTCCCACGCAGTCACCCACGCAGTACCATCAGCGATGCGGAGCTTAACTTCTGTGTTCGGAATGGGAACAGGTGTATCCTCCGCTCAATAACCACCGGGAAATAAAATTCCAGATAGAAAGACGTATTTAATGCTGTTGATGAAGTGCAGAGAGGATCATCTCTCAGAGTATGATACAAAAGTCAAAAGGAATATTAGTATCACTCGGCTGAACACGTTACCGTGCGTACACCTGTGACCTATCAACGTCGTGGTCTTCAACGTTCCTTAAGGGATATCTTATCTTGAGGCGAGCTTCCCGCTTAGATGCTTTCAGCGGTTATCTCTTCCATACGTAGCTACTCGGCAATGCCACTGACGTGACAACCGATGCACCAGAGGTATGTCCATCCCGGTCCTCTCGTACTAAGGACAGGTCCTCTCAAATATCCTGCGCCCACAGCGGATAGGGACCGAACTGTCTCACGACGTTCTGAACCCAGCTCGCGTGCCGCTTTAATTGGCGAACAGCCAAACCCTTGGGACCTGCTTCAGCCCCAGGATGCGACGAGCCGACATCGAGGTGCCAAACCACTCCGTCGATATGAACTCTTGAGAGTGATTAGCCTGTTATCCCCGGAGTACCTTTTATCCTTTGAGCGACGGCAGTTCCATTTCCAACCGCCGGATCACTAAGTCCTGCTTTCGCATCTGCTCGACGTGTTTGTCTCGCAGTTAAGCTCCCTTTTGCCTTTACACTCAATGTATGATTACCAACCATACTGAGGGAACCTTTGAGAGCCTCCGTTACTTTTTAGGAGGCGACCGCCCCAGTCAAACTGACCCCCTGACAATGTCCTTGCAAAGGTCGTTTACTAAGTTAGTGATCCAACGTACCAAGGGTGGTATGTCAAGGACGACTCCATATACACTGGCGTGTATACTTCATAGTCTCCCACCTATCCTGCACATGATACGCCAAATCACAATGCCAAGTTACAGTAAAGGTTCACGGGGTCTTTCCGTCCAGCTGCGGGTTGCCGGCATCTTCACCGGCACTACAATTTCGCCGAGTCTCTGGTTGAGACAGTGTTCAAGTCGTTACACGATTCGTGCAGGTCGGAACTTACCCGACAAGGAATTTCGCTACCTTAGGACCGTTATAGTTACGGCCGCCGTTTACTGGGGCTTCGATCAAGAGCTTCGGACGAATCCTAACCCCATCAATTAACCTTCCAGCACCGGGCACGTGTCAGACCATATACTTCCAGTTTCCTGTTTGCATAGTCCTGTGTTTTTGATAAACAGTCGCTTGAACCTTGTCACTGCGGCCCTTTCGGGCTCCCCTTCTCGCGAACTTACGGGGTCAATTTGCCGAGTTCCTTAACCAGAGTTCTCTCGAGCACCTTAGAATACTCATCCCACCTACCTGTGTCGGTTTACGGTACGGGCTGGTTAGCTATGCTAGCGGCTTTTCCTGGCAGTATAACTCCATGCACTTATTTTGGATTGCTCCGCCATTACCCATCACAGCTCACCGTTAAGAAGGGCGGATTTACCTACCCCTCGAAGCTTACTGCTTGGTCCAACATGTCACCAGTTGGATGCACTTTACTTCCTGCGTCACCACATCAACACTAACTCAGGTACAGGAATATTAACCTGTTTTCCATCGACTACGCCTTGCCGGCCTCGCCTTAGGTCCCGACTTACCCTAAGCAGATTAGCTTTACTTAGGAATCCTTGGGCTTTCGGTGTGGAGGTCTCTCACCTCCATTATCGCTACTCATCCCGACATTCTCATTTCTGATACCTCCAGCATTCCTTACGAAACACCTTCAACGGCTTACAGAACGCTCTCCTACCAACAGTGATAAACACTGTTCCATAGCTTCGGTGGTATACTTGAGTCCCGGAAATTTTCGGCGCATTACCGCTTAACCAGTGAGCTATTACGCTTTCTTTAAAGGATGGCTGCTTCTAAGCCAACCTCCTAGCTGTCACGGCAGTAACACCTCCTTTATCACTGAGCATACACTTGGGGACCTTAGCTGATGGTCTGGGTTGTTTCCCTCTCGGATACGGAACTTATCTCCCGTAACCTGACTCCAGGACGCTTTTAACGGTATTCGGAGTTTGAAAAGGTTTGGCAGGTTGGTAGACCCCCTAGCCTTGTCAGTGCTCTACCCCCGTTAAAATCTCATCCCAGGCTATACCTAAATATATTTCGGAGAGAACGAGCTATCAGCGGATTTGATTGGCCTTTCACCCCTATCCACAGGTCATCCGAACAGTTTTCAGCCTATTTCGGTTCGGTCCTCCACTTGATCTTACTCAAGCTTCAACCTGCCCATGGATAGATCATCCGCATTCGCGTCTGCCATACCTAACTATATCGCGCTATTAACACTCGCTTTCGCTGCGGCTACAGGCCTGAAGCCCTTAACCTCGCTAGATACGACAACTCGTCGGGCCATTAAACAAAAGGTACGCCGTCACATGATTAATCATGCTCCGACCGTTTGTAAGTATACGGTTTCAGATTCTATTTCACTCCCCTCCCGGGGTTCTTTTCACCTTTCCCTCACGGTACTATGCACTATCGGTCACAAACTGTATTTAGCCTTACCGGATGGTCCCGGTCGATTCACACCAAATTCCACGTGTTCGGTGATACTCGGGTGTCCTCATATGAAGAGAAATAATTTTCGCCTACAGGGCTATCACCTACTATGGCGGTACTTTCCAGTACGCTTCGACTAATTATTTCCTTTGTAACTTCACACAGCAGCTGTAACTACTGTACAGAAGATCCCACAACCCCATATAACCAACGCTTACAGGCTTGGCAGCTATATGGTTTAGGCTTCTCCCCGGTCGCTCACCACTACTGGGGGAATCACGGTTGTTCTCTTTTCCTGGGCTTACTTAGATGTTTCAGTTCAGCCCCTTACCCACGCTTACGCGCTTATAAGGTTGCCCCATTCGGATATCTGCGGGTCGAAGGTTATGTGCACCTCACCGCAGCTTTTCGCAGCTTATCACGTCCTTCTTCGGCAGTTTGTGCCAAGGCATCCACCGTATACTCTTAGTAACTTTATATATCCTAATTTATTACTCTGATTCGACGATTTCTCTATGCACTTCATCTACAGCATCAAATTTGTCAAAGATCTTCCTAAAAAACTCTTTACCTACAGGTACTATGGAGCCGACAGGAGTCGAACCTGCGACCCTCTGCGTGCAAGGCAGATGCTCTCCCAACTGAGCTACGGCCCCTTCGTATGGTGGGCTTGGATGGAGTTGAACCATCGACCCCTGCCTTATCAGAGCAGTGCTCTAACCAACTGAGCTACAAGCCCCTGTATATAAAGAACTCTCTAAAAAACTTTGAAGTGTGCAAGCAAGTCGTTTTTCTCCAGAAAGGAGGTGTTCCAGCTGCAACTTCCGATACAGCTACCTTGTTACGACTTAGCCCCAATTATCAGTGTCGCCTTAGTCGCTCCCCTCCAATGGTTAAGGATACGATGTCGGGCACCACCAACTTTCGTGGCTTGACGGGCGGTGTGTACAAGGCCCGGGAACGTATTCACCGTGGTATGCTGACCCACGATTACTAGCGATTCCAACTTCACGGAGTCGAGTTGCAGACTCCGATCCGAACTGTGACCAACTTTTTGAGATTAGCACCATATCGCTATGTAGCTACCCTTTGTATTGGCCATTGTAGCACGTGTCTAGCCCTGGTCGTAAGGGCCATGATGATTTGACGTCATCCTCACCTTCCTCCGCCTTGCGACGGCTGTCTCCATAGAGTGCCCAACTTAATGATGGCAACTAAGGACAAGGGTTGCGCTCGTTACGGGACTTAACCCAACATCTCACGACACGAGCTGACGACAACCATGCAGCACCTGTATCCAGTGTTTCCGAAGAAAACCGTCTATCTCTAAACGTAGCACTGGTATGTCAAGACCAGGTAAGGTTCTTCGCGTTGCATCGAATTAAAGCACATGCTCCACCGCTTGTGCGGGCCCCCGTCAATTCCTTTGGGTTTCATCCTTGCGGACGTACTCCCCAGGCGGGACACTTAATGCGTTAACTGCGCCAGTGAAATCTCCACCAGCTAGTGTCCATCGTTTACGGCGTGGACTACCAGGGTATCTAATCCTGTTCGCTCCCCACGCTTTCGTACCTCAGCGTCAATATTGCGCCAGAAGACCGCCTTCGCCGCCGGTGTTCTTTCTGATATCTACGCATTCCACCGCTACACCAGAAATTCCGTCTTCCCCTCGCATATTCAAGATTACCAGTTTCAATAGCAACTCCGGGGTTAAGCCCCGACATTTCACTACTGACTTAGAAATCAGCCTACGTACCCTTTACGCCCAGTGATTCCGAGTAACGCTCGCCACATACGTATTACCGCGGCTGCTGGCACGTATTTAGCCGTGACTTTTTAGTATGGTACCGTCAAGCTGTATGCTATTAACATACAGGGTTTCTTCCCATACCAAAGGAGTTTACAATCCGAAGACCGTCTTCCTCCACGCGGAGTTGCTGCGTCAGACTTTCGTCCATTGCGCAAGATTCCCTACTGCTGCCTCCCGTAGGAGTCTGGGCCGTGTCTCAGTCCCAATGTGGCCGATCACCCTCTCAGGTCGGCTAACCATCATCGTCTTGGTAGGCCGTTACCCCACCAACTAACTAATGGTACGCAAATCCACCCTTAAGCAACCACTTTCATGAAGAGGTAGCCTTTAAACATTATACAATGCTGCATTATGTTCACATCCGGTATTAGCCTCGCGTTAGCAAGGTTGTCCCGAACTTAAGGACAGGTTATTTACGTGTTACTCACCCGTTCGCCGCTCTACTCACTTCCGAAGAAGCTTTCTCGCTCGACTTGCATGTATTAAGCACTCCGCCAGCGTTCACTCTGAGCCAGGATCAAACTCTCCATAAATTATTTACAGAAAATCTATTTTTCGTCTCTTGACCCGCTTACACACTTCAAAGTTTTTCAAAGATTACGCCCTTTTCAAAGACGGTGACTAATATACATAAAGCCAAATCAGTATGCATACTTTTTTTAACTTTTTTCAAATCACTGTCTTTCAAAGAGCCACACTCTCTCAAGTGCGGCACAAATATATACCGATCCATCGCAACATGTCAAATCTTTTTT
>NZ_ASJR01000047.1 GCF_000474745.1 Chitinivibrio alkaliphilus ACht1
GACAAGCCAAGGGTGAGCCCTGTTACATTTCGTTGGCTGGAAGCCATGGTGTTCATGGCCTGCTCGGCCAAATCAAAGCACTCACCGTAGTATTTCTGCAACGCCATGGATTGATACTCATCTCCCGTTGATACGGTTGTATTTGTCAGACGAAACACGCCATCCTCACCCGTTTCAATAAGACCGAGGCGACAAAGAAGTCGTACAGACTTTTTGGCTTGTCCCGCCGTAATAGCAGGAGTAACCATTTCAGCAAGAGCTTGATAGTCACCGGAAAATTCTGTGATACCTATGAGAGAGCGAACCACCGGATGGTACCACCTGGAATGCATCTCAATTTGATCATCTGTCAAAAGAGCGATATCAGGGGTACGTCGGGACGATCGCTTTACCTCAACCATTTTTTCATAGGCCACGTGTCGTGCATAATTATCACGGGCCTGATTAAACTCAACAAGGGCCTGGAAGTAATCAATCTCTTTTTTGGCAAGATCCATTGCCTTTGCTACTTGACGACTGCTTGCGGGTGAAAGATTCTTCACGCCCTTCATAACACGATAAATAAACCCCCGAGACTTAAACCCCGCCGCATCAGCGAAAGATTGATAGGAGAATCCGTACGACTCCTGTTTTTTGTATACAAAATAGTCGTTCATGTATTTACGATAATCACTATATAAAAATACAGATTCCATACCTAACTCCGTCTCTGTCTATGAATGTACTCTAGCAGGAATCCCTCGTTGTGTAGAAAAACAGGAAACCCACACCGACCAGCAGGAAATACCCCTATTCTGCTTTTTACGCAGTGCCGTGAAAGAACTGTCACGAGCCCCTCCCATTCCATTGGTACACCACAATCTGGGTGTGCTGCCACGGTGTACCCACTTCCCCACCAAGGGTAATCGATAATTATTGATCTAAATATAGTTGTTGTAGCTCCATGGGTTTTGGGAAAAGTAGAAATGAGAAAAATTTACTTGCTTTTGCAAATCATGTGTATTACCTCTGTTGTCTCAAAGATGTCTTTCGGTGATACATCTTCCCTATTCTATTGCGGAAGTCCCAATTCTTTTGCCCCTACGATTACAAAAGCTGTTTTCTTTGGAAATATCTTTTCATCTAAAAGCAGATAGGCCATACTATATACAAAGGGTGATCTCTTCTCTAGTATCTGCTAAATAAGAACTCGGCTATGTGTAGACCAGTACGTCAACGGAAATACCCTGAAGTGAAGAAATAGAATGAGTGATCAGGCAGATTGTTTCTATATTTAAACAATGACACAAGTAAAGGATACCATCTATGAGACCGATACTTTTCAACTATCTTGAATACAGAGAATACCTTCGGGATTTCTATACGGCACAAAAGAAGGAAAAATCAATCTTTTCCTATCGCTATATGGCGCAAAGATTGTCCATTGATGCGGGGTATCTGGTAAAGGTACTGCAGGAGACAAAACATATCTCTTCCGATACCATCCCACCCATTATACAATTATGCAGGCTTACTGAAAAAGAAGCAAAATACCTTGAGCATCTCGTTGCCTTCAATAAGGCGCGTGATGAAGGGGCAATACAACACCATTTTGAAGCACTGCTTTCCCTGCGCAGAAATGAAATCACCACCATAGACGAAAAATCCTGTCAGTTTTACGAAAAATGGTATCATACAGCAGTACGTGCTGTTATCAGTCTTGGTGGATTCAGGGGTGATTGTGCCTCCCTGGCCCGTAGCATTTCCCCCCCCATAACCACAGAGGAAGCACAGGAGTCGGTTACCCTCCTTGAGGAGCTGTCCCTTATACAGAAAGATCCATCGGGAGAGTACGTTCTCACGGAAACATTGATATCAACGGGCAGTGCATGGAAGAGCATGACCATACGAAATTTTCAAAGACAGACCCTGGATCTGGCAAAACAATCCCTTGAGCGCCAAGAAAAAGAGTGCCGCGACATATCCACTGTTTCCATCACCGTTGCTGAAGAGGAACTCCCCTTTATAAAGGAACGGATTGCTGAGTTCAGAACTCTCATGCTGAATATAACACAGGAGACCCAAAATCACAATCGGGTCTATCAACTGAATATTCAGCTTTTTCCCCTTTCAGAGACTGTAGCCCCGGGAAGGGAGTGTACCCATGGAAACAAATAAATATGTACTACTTCTTACAGCTGTTTTGTTGTTGGCCGGATGCACTATCGATATCGCCGACGGGAGCGGTTCAGAAACAACAAACGGGATCTATGCCACCGTGGAAACATCTGCAGGAAATCCTGCACAGGATGCCCGCATATCTCTGGTGCATGAAAGAAGGCTGGATTCAGTAAGCTTTTTCAATGCCCCCCCCCGACATTGACACCGCCACCGATCGCAGGATGAAGAAAGAACCTACGTGGTATATAATCATGAGCCCCGTGAGAGAATAGTCCATTTCAGTGACGGAAACAGTTTTACCGTACCGGCAGATACCCTTATGGCATTCCGGGATGATCAAACCGGTATTACTGACACTGAAAACCCCATGGCATCTCTGCAAATTGCTCAGCAGGGAAATGGCTTGATGCTCCGGGGAATCCCATCAACAGAAGAAGTACGCCTCACCCTTACGGATATTCAGGGAAGGACAGTCTTACAACGCAGTCTGGACAGGCAAACATCGCAGTTTATTCCCCTTGAAACATCATCCCGGGGTGTTTTTATCGTACGCATCACGGGTAATAATATTAACCGTACACAACGGCTTGTGCTTTATTAGAAAGAGATATCCAGACCACGGCCTTGCTGATAAGGAGGCCGTGGTACTCTCCCTGATTTGCGCGTAACCTCTCCCCCCTCAGAATGTGCTTATTCCCTGAGCTTCAGATCCCGTACACCTGTTTCCAAAAACGTAGATTTGGATTGCAGGGACACAGCTTTTCACAGGTGACACACAGCTTTTTCCCGTACAGTGTAAAAAACACCGAAATACAAGCAATAAAAATCCCTGTGAGATACAATTCTAAAAGTATCATGCTAAATCTTGGATAGTATGGCCAGGGCAGTGATGAAGTTATTTTCACGAATGAAGAGATACTCCTTTCTATCGGGAGTAAAGAATTTATCCCATAATGAACCCTGTTAATGCAAAACCCTCCCCCGTTCCACAAGACCGTTCCTGTCCATTATCCCACAGCTAGTTTGGCCGCCTCTTTCCATAGAAATGAAGGCAGTGGTGTCTGTAATTCCCACGTGATATTCATGGGCTGACTTCCATGATGTGACTGAAGACTAACGGGGCCTAGATTTATAAACCCCATGGCTCGACGATACTCATCATAACTTTGTTCACGAACAAAGAGGAGGATGGTCTTTCCCGACTCTTTGTGTCGAACATAGGAGAGTCCTTTACCACGATCCGGACGAGCACTGTTTTGTGACTGCCAGTGAAAAAGAGTTTCGTTGATGGCATAGTCATGATAAAGAGTGGTTGGGGAAAATCTCTTGTCTGTCTTTTTAAGGGTGACAAACAAGAGCTCCGTATTTATTGATTTTATTTCTACGACACCCTCACGACTACTTGATTTTTTATGAAAATCATGTACTCCAAATGCTGAGAGGATTTCATCTCGACTGTACCGTGCGTGAATTCCTAAGGCACAAGGCACCGATAATTTCATGGGCAGTTCTTCTGTGTCAATGCGCTCAAGGGCACACTCGATAAGAGATATTGCCTCATCTCTCAAAACAGAGTCACTGGTCAGCACCTGCATACTTTCTTGAAGAGTCGTAAAACCAAACTCCTGCCCAGGAAGCTGCCAAAAATCGTAGTATGCCATCAAGGCCCACTGATTTTTTACCTCATTTTCACGATTCCACAAACCGTCCGATGTAAATAATTTTAGTAAAAATCTGAGATACGAGTAGGATGAGCACTGAAGAATCCTATTCGATATACCTCGAAACAAAGTCTTCTCAATAGTTTCATTAATGGTATTAGCGAGCTTGCCTGCTTTTATGCAAAGGCGACTCCATCCACCGCCACCACTGATTTTTGTTTTATACACATCCTCAAGGGTGACTGATGGGTATTGCTGTAAGAAATTTGGAAGAGTGAGAGGTGCAGAAGTATGTTGACTATACCCTTGTATCCACGCAACAAGCCGCCGCTGATTTACCACAGCTTTCTTGATATTATTGAGTATGATTTCTTTAGACTGTTTTTGAAGCACTATAGAGCATCCTAAGGGGAGATGGGGGAAATCATCTTCAATCTCATCAACTATGGAGGTATGACTTTTACCAACCAAACCTCGAAACTTTGTACTAAAATCGTATTCTGGGCGAGCATTGGCAACAAAATCAAGAACCGTCAAAAGCTCCTTCCCATGGGTCAAACGAAGTCCACGCCCCAACTGTTGTAGAAAAATGGTTAAACTTTCTGTTGGTCGTAAAAATAAGACCGTATCAATCTCCGGTATATCAACTCCTTCATTGAAAATATCAACAACAAATAGAACATTAATCTCACCACGAACAAGCTGATCTCTAAGGGATGATCGCTCATTGCTATTTTTGCTTGTTAAAACTGCTGAAGAAATACCATTCAACAGAAACTTTTCTGCCATATACTGCGCATGATCCTGTGAAACACAAAAGGCCAAACATTTTATGGAGTGTATATCATCCAGAATATCTTCCATATTGCGAAGAATATGATGCACACGAGTATCATTTTGTGTGTAAATTCGCGTCAACTCTGAAGGCACATATCTCCCTTGTTTCCACACCACCCGAGATAAATCAACGGTATCATCAATTCCGAAGTATTGAAAAGGGCAAAGATGACGACGATTGATTGCATCAGGCAATCGCAGTTCTGCGGCAATGGTATTAGAGAAATCTGTTAAAATAGATGTACCATCGTGCCGTTCCGGTGTTGCCGTAAGTCCTAAGAGTATTTGCGGCGTGAATTTTTCCAGTATTGGTCGATAGGAATCAGCAGCAATATGGTGAACTTCATCAACTATCACCATATCATAAAAATCTGATGTTATATCAATATGCTCTAATTGGGTATTGAGCGTCTGTACCGATACAAAAAGATGATTATAATGCATTGGTCTCTCTCCTCCTACCCAGAGTTCACCAAACGTTGCATCTCGCAAAACAGCCTGAAATGTTTTCTGCGCTTGCCGAAGTATCTCTTGCCGATGTGCAACAAAAAGCAAAGTAGCACGAGGATGTTCTTGT
>NZ_ASJR01000048.1 GCF_000474745.1 Chitinivibrio alkaliphilus ACht1
TAATTTACATTCAGAGCTAATCCTAATGACTATCCAGTTTTAAGGGAGCACGTCAGTACACAAAACAGATCCCGTTGTAAATCCTCCTTTGTCTCATACTTCCTTTGATATATCATTCGTTTTTTAAGAGTCGCAAAAAAAACTTCTGCAACGGCGTTATCCCAGCAATTTCCTTTGCGGCTCATAGTGTTTGCATCGAAACATTTTGAGAGCCTTACGGAACTCTTTCGAAGCAGACCCGCCATGTCTCTGTTGGTGGCTGTAAATTTAAACCTACCATAGTGTAATGTCTTTCGGCGGCGGTCTTCTTTCTTTTTTCTTTGCCTTCCAGCCCCCATTTCTTTTTTTCGCGGCGGGGTTTTGAAGATTCATGGAGATTTGCCCTATTCTGTAATGTATTAAACTTGCCCCCCAACACCTTTGAACTTATCCACCAGTGCGGATATTTTTTGAAAAACGGTTTGTTTTTTGGTGCGGTACTGTGGATTGAGGGGGCTCATTTTGGGGAGGAGTTGGTTTAGTTCGGTGCCGTTTTCACTGGCGTATTCCCGTTTGAGGGAGGCGGTGATGTAGCGTTTTGCTGGTTCCTCGTTGAGTTTTTCTTCTGCGATAAGCTCTGTCACTTCACGAAGCTGTTCCGCTTGTGCGAAAGCAAAGAAGGCATCTATGATGCTCGCTTTGTCTTCGATTGTGTCGAGGTCGGTTTGATTGATGAAGTCAATCACCAGCCCCTCTTTTGCTCTTTCGCCGATACTTGAGCGGATGAGACGGCGCACGTCTTCGATAAGGTCGGCTTTTGTCTTTTTGTCTTTGTTGTTTTTGAAGATCAGTTCAAGGATGTAGTCAAGGTTGATTTCCTGCGATTTGAGAAGATCCACTTCAAAGACCACATCATTCCAGTCGATACCAGACTCTTCCTGTTCTGTGCCCTGTTTTTCACGGCGTAGCCAGTCGCGGATATCGTTGTAGGTTGAACGGTAGTCTTGCACGGTGCGCACATCGGGAACGGGGATTGTTTTCAGCTCTTCAATCTTTTCATCATCGAGATAGTGTTTTACTTTGAACTGTTCTAGTGCTTCGGTGTCGGTGGTGTCGATTGATTGCAGTTCCTGGAGGGCTGCGAATTCATCGTAGTTCTGGAGGATGTTTTCCACGCGGAGGTATTCACCGAAGAGTTTGGCGAACTCTTTTTTGTCGCTTTCACGGACGATTTCATCGGGGTTGGGAAACTTTTCGTTTAGTTCGTTTACCACTTCGAGGTAGCCACGGCGGGCTTTCCCGTTTTCGATGTCCGTGAATCCTTCCATATATTCGGTGTAACTCTTTTCGAGAATCACCTGTTTTGTACTGCTGTTTCCAAAGAGGGTGATGGCATCCACGGTGGCCTTTTCGAGGTTGCGGAAGGTGACGATATTCCCGAAGCTCTTACCGGCGCCGTAGATTCGGTTGGTGCGGGAGTAGGCTTGAATGAGTCCGTGGTAGCGGAGGTTTTTATCTACAAAGAGCGTATTGAGACAGGGGGCATCGAAACCGGTGAGGAACATACCCACCACAATGAGAAGGTCAATCTCCTGTTTTTTGACACGGTTTGATAGGTCGCGATAGTAGTTCTGAAAGGCGTTGCTTTCGGTGCTGTAGTTGGTTTTGAACAGTTCGTTGTAGTCGCCGATTGCTTTGTTGAGAAACTCCTTTGCGCTTTGATCCATCGCGGAGGGTTCAAAGGTTTCATCGAGAATATCACCGATAGCATCCTGGTCTTCATTGGCGGCGAAAGAGAAGATTGTGGCTATCTTGAGCTTCTTTTCGTCCTCTTTTTGCAGTTCCTTGAGCGTTTCGTAGTAGCACTTGGCCGCATCGACACTACTCACGGCAAACATTGCATTAAACCCCACTGCACCGGGGTTGTTCCGTCGTGTTTTAAGGCGGTAGTTGTTGAGGAGGTAGCGGGATATTTCTTTGATACGTTCCGGGTGAAGGAAGGCTTGTTTGTTTTCCGCTGCGGTGAGTTTCTTTTCGTCCTGTTCGTTTTCGAGCTGTTTGAACTGTGGGCGTACATCGTTGTAGTCCACCTTGAATTTGAGTACCTTCTCATCACGGATTGCATCGGTGATGACATAGGAATGGAGTTCACGTCCAAAGACGGAGGCGGTGGTTTCGGCGGAGAGGGCGTTTTGCGGAAATATGGGGGTGCCCGTAAAGCCGAACTGACAATACTTCTTAAATTTCTTTTTGAGGTTCTTCTGTGCTTCGCCAAATTGTGAACGGTGACATTCATCGAAGATAAAAACAACCTTTTGGCTGTATACGGAGAGATTCTTTTCCGATTTCATCAGGTTATTGAGTTTCTGGATGGTGGTGACGATAATCTTATTGTCGTCTTTGCCGATATTGCGTTTAAGTCCGGCGGTACTTTCTGAACCGTTGACGCTGTCGGGTGAAAACTTCTGATACTCTTTCATCGTTTGAAAGTCAAGATCCTTACGATCGACCACAAAGAACACTTTATCGATAAAATCCAGGTCTGTAGCGAGGCGTGCTGCTTTGAAGCTGGTGAGGGTTTTACCGGTGCCCGTGGTGTGCCAGACATACCCGCCGCTTTCGAGGGTTCCCCAGTTATTTGCTTCGCGTGTGCATTGTATTTTCCAGAGTATGCGCTCTGTGGCTGCGATCTGATAGGGACGCATAATGAGGAGGGTGTCACTGGTGTCAAAAACGGAGTAGTGCAGGAGGATTTCGAGGAGTGTTTTTTTCTGGAAGAAGGTGACGGTGAAATCTTTGATATCCTGTATACGGCTGTTGTCTGAACGAGCCCATTCCATTGTAAAATCGAAGCTGTTTTTCTCGCGTTTCACCGTGTTGGCAAAGTAGCGGGTGTAAGTGCCGTTGGAGATGACGAACATCTGAATGTATTTGTAGAGGGAGTTTTCGGAGTTAAAGCTCTCTTTGCTGTAGCGATGCACCTGATTGAAGGCTTCGCGGATGGCAACGCCCCGTTTTTTAAGTTCAATCTGCACCAGGGGGAGCCCGTTGACGAGAATGGTGACGTCGTAGCGGTTGGCGTGGGAGCCGGTCTGTTCAAACTGCTGTATCACCTGCAGTTTGTTACGGGTGATGCTCTTTTTATCGACGAGGTAGATGTTTTGGAGATGGCCGTCATCGAATGTAAAATCGTAGATGTAGTGGTCGTGGATTTTGCGTGTTTTGTCCACGATGGTGTCGCTTGGGTTGTCGAGGAACTCTTCTACAAAGCGGGTCCACTCTGATTCGGAAAAGGTGACGCTGTTGAGGGTTTGGAGCTGAACGCGCACATTGGCGAGCATTGTCTCCGGTGATTTGATTGAACGGTCAAATTCGTAGCCCTGATTTTGGAGATCTTCGATGAGTTCACGTTCGAGATTTGCTTCGGTTTGGTAGCCCGGTCTGATCTCGTGAAGCTCTGAATACTTGGTGTATTTGTCGAGAACGATGAAGTTGTTTGATTCGGCGATTGGTTTGTATTCGGTCATTTAATTATCTCCTTTGATTTGGTTACGTGTGGCTTCGGCTTCGCTCAGCCACCGGTTTTTTCGTTCCTTGTTGTGGCTTCGACTCCGCTCAGCCACCGGCTCCGCTCAGCCACCGTGACAGTCGTTCCCTGAGCGAAGTCGAAGGGAACATCTCTTTCGACTTCGCTCAGCCACCGGCTCCGCTCAGCCACCGGGAACAATGGCTATTATTCATACACACTGCCGCTTTTTTCAGTTCTTCGGTCATACCGTTTATCAGAGCTTCTTTTTTCTTTCTACTCCATCCTTGAATTTGCTTTTCTCTATGAAATGCTTCGTCAATTCGTGGATACTGTTCATAATATACAAGTTTTACCGGTAATCGTTTTCTTGTGTGGTTTGCTCCTTCACCTGCTTGATGCTGTGCGAGTCGGAGGTGTAGATCTTTGGTGCTACCTGTGTAGTAGCTACCGTCAGAACACTCTAAAATGTATGTGTAACCAGTCAATGCTCTGTTTCCTTTCAATCAATTGTGGCTTCGACTTCGCTCAGCCACCGTGACAGTCGTTCCCTGTTGTGGCTTCGGCTCCGCTCAGCCACCGTGGTTTTCGTTCCCTGTTGTGGCTTCGGCTCCGCTCAGCCACCGTGGTTTTCGTTCTCTGTTGTGGCTTCGACTACGCTCAGCCACCGTGTTCGTCGTTCCCTGTTGTGGCTTCGGCTCCGCTCAGCCACCGTGTTCGTCGTTCCCTGTTGTGGCTTCGACTTCGCTCAGCCACCGGGGTTTTCGTTCTCTGTTGTGGCTTCGA
>NZ_ASJR01000049.1 GCF_000474745.1 Chitinivibrio alkaliphilus ACht1
GTGTAGATACAGATTAGGATAGATGATAAGGAAGATTATGAATAAAGAAGAACGCATAAATCAACTTAATGTTTTCAGAGAACTTATCTGTGACTACTCACATAATGGAGAGTATAAAACTCGATCTCAGATTAATAAAATGAAGGCAAGTATTCAACGAGAAATTGTTGAAGCTGGTTGTTTAAAAACCTGAATTCACGGTATGATTTATCACAGAAAATATGAGTCAAAGGAGGAGTTACAACGAGATCTATTTTGGTACATTGAGATTTACTATAATCGGGTTAGAAAACATTCGGCCAATGGGTGGAAGACACCAGAAGAAATGGATCACTTATTTTTAAAGGAAAAAATCTTTCCCCCGCCTTTTTTGGGTGTTGACCGGACTGTATTTTGAAAAAAGAGCCATTCAGCCGGAGGGTATCTCCATGACACAGTCCCATGCTATCTACGTGCGCCCCCTTGTCCCTGCAGAAGATGCGGCAGCCGTAGCCGCTCTGGCCAAACGGGCCTTTCCCCCACGGAATCAGTCTTTGTTGGCATAGATGATGCCGGTGGATATATGGCCGAAGCAGGGGAGCAGGTTGCCGGTGTGTGTCTTATACGGGTGGTTTCCCTTCCTGGAAAAAAGCGGGTGGGCTATGTCTCCTGGCTGATGAGTGATCCGGCATTTCGCGGACAGGGGGTTGCTCAAAGGCTTGTGGATACGGCCACCAACTATCTTGAATCTTTGGGGTGTCATGAAATATGCACCATGGTAGAAGGGTATAATACGGCCTCGTCAAATCGTTTTTTCAGGGTGGGGTATCGCCGGCTAAGCGGCAGCGATCTGCTTCGTGCCTGGGGAGTTATCCATACCCTTGTACTTTGGTGGAAGACGCATTTCTTTTTTGCCCCGGGGCATTTTTTCTGGGTGAAAGGGTGTGTCCCAAAAGAAGCGGGACGGTATGGGGCTGTCCATACGATTTTCTTCCACGGGCTGCTGTGTACAGCCATCGCCCTCTTTCGGGGTGAAATGTTCGGCATGTCCCCGCCAGAGCATGGCTTTGCATGGTTTTTTCCGGCAACCGTCGCCGCAACGCTGCTTTTTTCCCTGCGCCATGGAGTGTTGCGCTATGTGGGAGGGCTGAAGCGGTCCGAATGTGTCTACCGTCCATGGTCGGGAGGAGTGGGTATTACCATCATTACTGCACTTTTGGGCTATGTGTTTCCCCTGCCGGGGGGACTGTATCCGCGCTTGCAGGAGTGGAGCACTGCTCACTATACAGCGCGCTTTGGCCGTGCTGCCATGGTATACACTATGCTGCTTACGGCGCTTCTTTGGTTGAGCTCTTTTTCCATGGTGTCCTTTCCCACAGTATTCTTGCAGCAGACGGCGGGATTTTTCCTCTTTATGGGGATTCCCCTGCTCCTCTTTGATACGGTCTTTGCCTGTGCTCCCTTTGCAGGCTTTACCGCCCGTCGTCTCTACGACTGGCACCGGGGTATCTGGGGCGTTTGTGCCCTGTGCGGTCTTGCAACGTTTTTCTTTCTGTAGAAACCACGCTTGTGCATATACTTTATGGAGTGTAGTGCAGGGGGATGCTCCATGCATGGGTTTTGCCGTGTACGCGGAATATATATACCCCCGGTGAGAGGCCCTCTGCGGGAAGGGACAGAACAGAGGTTTCTTGAGGGACTGTAGCTGTTTTTTCCTGCGAGAGGACAATTCGTCCTGTCGGGGAGATAAGCTGAAACGTAAGCGGTCCATTGTGCGGTGTGGTGAGATGGATGGCGTTATCTTTAAGAAAGATCTGCCGGTCAGCATGGCCACTATGTTTTTTCGCTATGGGAGATAAGTGCCGTGGTATCGGGAAAGACCTCTTCAAAACGGGTGTATCCCCGGGAGGTGGTGTCGGGGGGAACAATACGGAGGCTGTCGCGGAGGACATTTACCCCTGAGGTACTGTCCCAGACATGGTTGTTGGCAAAACGGACGGAGTAACGGTGATCTGTACGGAGGGAGTCATCTGCATCGGGAAGAGCGATTCCCAGGGAGTAGTCTCCTGCGGGAATATCTTCGGGAATGCTGAGATACCAGGTGGTGGTATGGCTTTTTCCCGCCGTCCAGAAACGGGGGTCTTCAAAGAGACGGGCGCGGTATGTCGTGCCCGTGGAATGTTCCTGCAGCACTGCTTCCAGGGGGCGGGGATTATAGAGTTCGCCAAAGCCGGTGTTTGTAAGGGTGGGGGTTACCTGCAGATGGTTTCCTGCGGCAATGTGTGCAGGTATATACGCCTTTTCCAGCACAAATCGATAGCCCAGACGCCGATGTATCTCTTCAAAACAGCCCTCTTCTTCCCAGAGGTCGTGCACATCGCGGTTGTAGTCCCGGTTGAGGTAGTTTACCCGAAGAAGCTCCATTTCCTCCAGGGTGCGTTCGCAGTTGTTATATTCATGGACCTGACAGGTTTCTCCGCCCCATGGAAGGTAGGGAGCTTCATGACCCAGCCAGGCAAGCTCTTTTGTGCGTCCGTGGCGGTGATAGGTGCCCACATCGGTTTCGGAGGAGACAAAGCAGTCGTTGAGATGACCTATGCGGGCAATGGGGAGATCTGAAAAGGCATCTTCTTTTCTAAGCCCCGTTGCGAGGTCGTCAATATCTCCGCCGGTGTGATCCCGTTTATACTGCGGATAGCGCATGAGAAACATCCGGTCTTTGGGTATCGCCTCCATCAGGGCGTTGATAATGGCTTCGCGGTTTTCCGGTTCTGTGAGATCGTGGTGTGAGGCGTGCCATTCACCCCAGGCCCCCACAAAACCCCCGGCCACAACATTCAGGACATCTTTGTTTTTGTGGAAGAGGGGGGTGAGCTGTTCTATATGATGCAGGACAATCTCCAGGGGCGCATCGGGCTCATCCTCTGCGGCGGAGTAGGTGAGACGGAAATTTACCTTCAGGCCGTGGTTACGGGCCTGGTCAAAGAGATTTTGCAGGGTATCCGTGAGGAACTCTTCGGGAAGAGAGCGGTCCCGGTAGTGGGGGACGTATACCCGGCCGTATATGAGGGTTTCTGTACGTTGTCGCATCTCCCCAAGTCCCCAGAGGTCATCGTAATTGCGGTAGCGATGCCAGCCCCGTTCCGGGTTTGGCAGGGGTTCGGTGGTTTTTTCGTAGTAGATGGGCGGTGCCGTGTGGAGAAGAGCCGCAGAGAAAAGACAGATGATTGTGGTACGAAACAGTACGGGATGCAACATGGGGGGCCCCCTCTCGCGGGAACGGGATGGTATCTGAGGTAAGTGTACTATTTTTGCTGCGGTACGTCAAGGGGGGGGGGATGTGTGGTAAAATGTATTTCCATAGCCCATCACATACAACACATTGTACTCTCTTGCAAACCATGAATGCTGGGAAGGCGATTTTACGGAGCTCAGGTATATACAACGGCATTTCTCCCCGACTCTTTTGCGGCATATAATCTCGTATCTGCAAGAGATACTAACTCATCTAGAGATGATGCTTCATGGGATGATGCAACCCCAATGCTGACAGATAGAGGATGCGTGCGGTTTTCTTTGTGTATAGATTTTTTCGCAATTTCCTCCCGTTTTCTTTCATAAATGCTAAGGTGGTCAGGAAGTGTGGTTTGTGGTGATATGATGAGGAACTCTTCTCCTCCATATCTGCCAAATACATCGTATTCCCGGAGGGAAGACGTGAAAGACTCGCATATTTCTTTTAACGTATCATCACCTATAGAATGGCCAAAAAGGTCATTTATCTTTTTAAAATGATCGATATCAACAAAGCCAAGGGTAAAATTGTTTTTGGTTCGGGTAAATCGAGCCCACTCCTTAGACAATGCCTCCATAATAGCCCTTCTATTTAAAATACCCGTAAGGGGATCATGGGTTGCCTGATGTTGTAATAATTTCTGTGCTTCAATAAGGGAGCATTGCAATTCTATCATTCGAAATCCAACCTTGACCCTGT
>NZ_ASJR01000050.1 GCF_000474745.1 Chitinivibrio alkaliphilus ACht1
CACCCTCCCACCAGAGCTACTATGAAAAAAGTATAAGGAGAGGCGAAAGCATATCGCCTCTCCAAAATAGTGGTATTACATCTTACCCAGAGAACTTACTCATTCCGCAAGCCAATTAAGCGACGATAAGCTTGCGTTGTTCCATTAGCATATTCCACTTCTGCAACAATGAGATAACTGCCCGGGCCAACACGGCTCCCTCGCGAGTTACGCATATCCCAGCTCAGAACATGTCCTGTTCCGGGAACACTTTGCTCTGTTTGCTCATCCAAGACGTTCCCCAGATTATCATAAATAATCACTCGCACCATGGCGGGATCCCCCGTAACTACGGCAAAATCATAGGAGCTATTCTGAAGAGAGCCGGGGTTTTCCACCGGATAAACTCCCGGTGTTGTCGAGGTTGTAGAAATAGTATCCACATGGATAATTTCAACGGCAGAACCAACCGAAACGGTGATATCAAGGCTATTTCGTCGCTCAGGTTCAAAGTCATCGTATACTTCCACCGTGAAGTCATAGGTCTGATCCGCCTGTGCTTCTTCAGCAGTACCGCGAATCACGACCTGTTCATCCTCGGTGTTTGCAGACAGCCAGTCAGGAAGTCCCGTGATATCAAAGAAGAGAGCGTCATCTTCGGGGTCTGAGGCTGATACGATAAGATCCAGATCATCTCCTACGTCAAGGGAATGAACCTGCTCAACCGGGTCAAACTCCGGTATTTCATTGGCCTGTACCTGTAAAACAACCGGTATAGCAAGGGGGCCACGCGCAGGATCATTATGACTAATGTGAAGAGTATCACCGTATGTTCCGAGATCAAACCCCTCTGCGGTAAGGGTGACTGGAAGGAGCTCTTCACTCTCTCCCGGAATAACATAGGTATTCTCACTCAAATGAACGGGTGTCTCTTCCTGGGGCAACTCAACCCCATCAAGAGCCAAGTCATCCACCTGCAATGATCCCTCTGTTACGGTACTATAATCAGGAGCAACAGAGAAACTCATACTGGAAACTTCCCCAAGATCGAGGGGGGTCTCTTCACCCGCGTCAATAATCCACTGCGGCTGTTCAAAGTCTTCTGAAATTGATAAAACCGTATCTGTAAGGCTTGATCGAGCCGGAAGAAGCGCCCGATGCGATGTACCGTTTTGAGAAAGCCCGCTTTGATCCAGCAGAACGTTCACATCGTGATCACTTGCATAGCGTACGGTAATCTCTTCTAACCCAGTAAAACTCCGTTCCAAAGATGCAGTCATGGTTGCCCACGGCCAACTATCTTCATCAGGTTGTTCTACAATATGGTACTCCATGAGGGCTGCACCGGACTGAATAACCCCCTCTGCTACGTCTACATACGAACCGTAGTCATCAGCGGATGCACTCCAAGATGCCCCGTCAATCATGCTTTCCGGAGTTGAACTTTGGCTTATCACCAGCTGAAGGTCCCCTTTTCCATGATTAGACATATTCACATCAAATTGATATTCTTCCCCAGGACGAAGAGAGGTCTCTATTTCCATGGGAGATATCTCTATCTCAGGTACTTGAAAAATGGTAAAATATTCAAGACGATCAGAAACATCTCCTGAGACCTGAGAAATCCGCAGGACACATTGATCATGGGCCGTATCGGGAACATTCCACGTATATTCTCCCGTATTTGGCACAGACTCAGCCACGGTAGAAAAATTCCCACCCCGATGGCCCCATTCAATATGCAGGTCACCAAGATCTCCTTCAGAATCCCACCGAATGGCATATTCCTCTCCTGCTGCAAGCTGATCCCCTGAATCCGGTTCAGTAATTCGAATAAATTCAGCCTTTTCTATTTCATAGGCACCGGAAATATCATTTGCGTTTCCATCGGCATCGGTTATGCGGAAACGGCAATCATCGTGGGCCGTGTCGGGAACACTCCAGGTGTACTCTCCCGTATTGGGGACAGATTCAGCCACGGTAGACCAAGTTCCACCCACATGGCCCCATTCAAGATGCACATTTTCAATATCCCCTTCAGACTCCCATCGAACCGTATGCTCACTGTTTGCCTGAAGAACATCACCGGTTTCCGGCGAAAGAAGGGTAAGAATTTTCGGATCGCCCCCGCCAACACCTGAGATGGCAAGAGAAAAATTCTGACTTCCTCCGGAAAGACTCCCCTTGTGAGATACCTGCACGGTCACCGATGCCCCCCCACGGGTAACTCCCGTATTCACCTTTTCAACATTATCAACCGTATTGTCACCCCGAACAGCAGCCCCTAACTCATTCCCGGAGTCTATTCGCCAGGGCATGTGTGTTTCGCCATCAACGATTACACGCAGATCAAGATCATTTACAAGCCTCGCTCCGGATGGATCAGGCCAAACAATGGTTGCAACGATCTCTTCTTCACCGTTGCCAACGTACTCAAACTCAAGGGTCTCATTATTTTGCAGCGTTAATTCACGGATAAGCCCCTCATTACCTCCGTCATTATTGGTAATAAGCTGTGCCCCTCGTGCCACGTGCACAACCCCCCAGCCGAAGGTTGCATTGGGGCCTTCCGTACCGGCATCACCGGCGGTGTTTATGGCCACGGCTTTCAAGGTGGCAGCACGCATGTACGTACGATCATGGGTTTCAAAGTAGTGATCCTGCAGTAAGCCAAGCATCCCCGCCGCAGCTGGGCCGGCCATGGAAGTCCCGCTCATAGATGTATAGTCGTTGTCGCTCCTATGCCCGGTAGAGTAAACCTGTACACCCTTGGCGACAAGGTCAGGTTTTACCCGTCGATCATTTCTCGTTGGGCCGCGACTACTGAAATTCGCAATACGCACATTTCCCGGGTTTGCCCATCCGCCCTGGATATTGTTAATGGCACCGATGGTAATATTATTTTTAGCATTTCCCGCATCTCGAACAGCGCGCCACTCACCATCATTCCCCGCCGATTTTGAACCGAGTTTAAACGGGTAATTCAAGTGAAGATCATCCCATTGTTGTGCGAGGCGATCATACTGAAAGGAGTTACCCATGGTATACGAGTGCTGTGACACAAGCATCCCGTTATTCGCCGCCTCAGATGCCATTTGAGAAAGTACATTATTCCAATTGTATGAGGTGAGCCGTGCTTCATAGGCCATCCCCTGTGCACGCTCGTTTACTCCCGCCGCAACCATGGTTCCCCCCACATGGGTTCCATGTGAAGTTGGTTCCCCGCTGCTACGAACAGTTACCCGACCATCAAATTCCTGATGAGTTGCTCGAACCGGCCCATCATCCCAAATACCAAGGGGCGTAAGATTACTTCCTGTTACGGATAGTCCAAGATCTCCTCCAGGATATACAGGCCGCACATGAGAGGTAATCCCCGCCTCTCTATTTGCAGTTTTTGCGTAGACAGGCTCTCCCTCCTGCACATCCACAATCT
>NZ_ASJR01000051.1 GCF_000474745.1 Chitinivibrio alkaliphilus ACht1
AGTATCATGCTCAAATAAGAGGACAGGTTCCTACTTTAGATATGTCCATGGGGGATACTCCCCGTACCGGATGGCAGAATAGAACTGTTAGGCCACATGAATTTGAGATCTCGAAACATCCTTCACCATATACCAAAAAGCTCGATAGCACCGTGTGGAGAGCCAATGCGGCATCACATCGGACAAAGGATGTGTATACCTATGATGATCGGGGAGCCATAATACGTTCTTTAGAGTATAGATGGGCAGATGTAGGAGGGTGGGAAAAACATATAAAAAATGAGTACACCTACGATGATGCGGGAAATAGGAAGAGTGCTCTTTTCTCCATGTGGGATGGTTCCGATGAGGATGGTTGGACGCAATGGGTAAAAAGTGAATATACGTATGATACTCTTGGGAGAAATATTGGGGAGAGGACCCTGAGGTGGGTAGATAGTTTTTCCGGGGGACACTGGGAAGCATTTTCAAAAAGTGAATATATCCATGACGATCGGGGGGAGTTGCTGAGTGGTTCCACTTTTTCCTTAGAGGGTGAAGACTGGATAGAGTCAATGAGATATAACTATGAGTATGATTCCTTGGGGTTTATACAAAGTATTACGTACTATGAACGCAGAGAAGACACGTGGGGTGAATATCTGCAATATCAATATATCTTTGACACTGGCGGTAATTTGATTAACTATATTTTTTATTCTTGGCACAATGATGCCTTTAAACCCTGGAGGAAAAATAGTTTCACCTATGATCATACCGTACCAATGTCTTCTATCGCTTCCGGCTGGAATCATGCGCATCACGTAAAAGAGGTGAATAAGGTAATCTCGGGGACAAGCTACGAGTGGAATTCTTTTCAGGAACAGTGGGGTGCTGAGAGCACCCGTAGCTTTTACTACACGTCCTTGGAAGAAACATCACTCCTTACGGAAACTCAAAAATCACCGGGGCGTATATCTGTTTTCCATACCGGAGAGCAGCTGCAACTCTCTTTACCCCGAGAAGGTGATACACAAATTCGTATCTATAATCTTACAGGCAGAGAAGTGTATGCCTCCGTCGTATCAGGCTGTTCAATACCTCTCTCTTTTCTATCGCCTGGGGTATATTTTGTTTCCTTGGCTATGGATTCGGGAGTGGATGTTCAAAGGATTACCGTTTCTGCCGGATATTAACATCGTCTAAAAAAGAGCGGGCTTGCCCGCTCGCCATATCTTCAAATGTGGGGTCGTGACGTGTTGAATCTGCTTGGAAAAGGGTATCTCGTGGTACGTTTAAGGATGCCGTGTATGCTCCTTCTTATGGATATTACAAAGCTTTTTCCTGAAAAGTATGAACTACTCCCAACTGCTCGTATGATAGAACTTTCGCCCTTGGTACGAAACGTACGCAGCCCTATGACCTCGCAGAGTAAGGTGGTACCTCTATATGAACCAAAAACGGGGACACGACCATGGTGTCCCCGCTTTTGCATGACTGAATATTCTTCGTACCCTTATTAGAGTTCTAAGGAAGCGCAATTCAGTGAGGAAGAACGGAACTGAACTCGTTTAATATTCAGTTTGTCTTTCAGAAGCTCATAGAACACCGTACAGAACCATTCACACGTGGAAGGACCTTTACTCACGGAGACTCTGCTTTCAGGATAGGATTTGATTAATTCATGATCGAGCACCTTCGCCGGCTCACCAAATCTATTGGTGGTTCCCTTCATACCTGTTTGATCATATCCCTGCAATACCAGGTCAAATAAGGGATCGCCTTCTTGAAAAATAGTGCCATGGTGAAAATTGTCTGCCACTTCCCAGGCAAGTTTTTGTGCTTCCTTCACAGGATAGGCATAGTTATGTTCGTTGAGTTTTCCTTCAATCTCAAGAGTGAGATATCCGGAATGTCCATGGAGATAACTTGCTTCTCCGGGGTAGTTCATGAATCGGTGTGCATACTGGAAATCCAGTTTGATAATTGAACGGTACGTGTCATGTGACATGTAAACCTCCAAAAAGAATATGTTGTTATACTTCCAGCAAAAAGAGTTCGAGAGCCCAATTTTGCTGTCATAGTGAATATATATAGAGTGGACAGATTAGGGGATAATTTTTATTATATAGCATATTTTATTATTTTATTTCATCCTTCGAGGGATATTTTTGTCGACAAAATGCGGTATTTGTTATATTTTAGCGGCATGAATATTTACGTAAGGATGTATCTTTGACGGTTGCTGAGCTGCTTCGTGCTAAAAATCTTCGAGTAACTCCCCAACGTGAAGCCATTGCGGAGATTTTACTGACCCATGGGCACCTTACGGTAGACAGTCTCTACGCGTTCCTTACAGAAACCCATCCCTCAATCTCCCTGGCAACGGTGTATAAAAACATAAAAGACATGGTGGAAAAAGGTTTTGTAATGGAAGTTTCCCTGCCAAATCAAAAAAGCCTCTTTGAGATACATAAGGAATCCCATGTGCATACCCATTGCAGATGCTGCGGTGCACTTACTGATATTCATTATAACCCCTTAGAATTGGCCGGGGATATTGCCACACTTCTGGGAGACTCCTTTTCTCCCGATTCGGCGCAGCTTGTATTTCAGGGAATTTGTAACACCTGCAAAAACACACAAAAATAAGCCTCTTTGGTGCATACCACACCCCGAGCGATCATTCCTCTGGTGTGGGTGTGCTCTTTGGTGTGGGACGTGGGTGAAAGTAGTGCTCCGGAGTTTTTAAGCGGGAACAGAATTGAGACAGGGATATGCCCACCTTCTTCTCATAGGGAGAAAATATTGAGTCATACTTGGTGCCCACGGCATCAAGGGGGATGATGAATTCTTCCTGTGGCGAATCCGTGAGAAAATCCCAGCCAATGCCCAGAGAGAGAAATATCTGTACTCCCTGCTCCTCTTGATAGGTGCGGTATTCCTTGAGTTTCCAGTGTGGGGCGATGGTTAGTTTCTCTCTTCCCTGAACACGCTCCCATGCTCTTCGCCATTTACACTCTAGTGCAAAGACAGTCCCTGTTTTTATATGGGTAAAGACAAGGTCTGGGTATTTATTTGTTACCGTGTAGACCGAAATATCATGAATGAATTTATCACCGCGCCACTCCGTAAATTCCCATGCATCTTGAAACCCCTCTTCTGCATAGAAGGTACGTACTACGTACTCTTCATAGCGATCGCCCAGCTCTTTTTTGCTCTGCTGTGGCGGAGCGG
>NZ_ASJR01000052.1 GCF_000474745.1 Chitinivibrio alkaliphilus ACht1
TCTCAGCCTGACCGCCCAGTGGACAGTGAATGAATACACCATCAGCTTTGACAGCGATGGCGGAAGTGCAGTGGATGCGATTACACAGAACTTTGGTACTGACATCACCGCACCCGCGGCACCAACCAAAGAAGGACATACCTTTGACGGATGGGAACCGGAACTTCCTGAAACCATGCCTGCCGATGACTTGAGCCTGACCGCTCAGTGGACTATCAACACCTATGTTCTTACCCTCACCGCAGAAAACGGCGTCATTACTGCCGATCCGGAGCAGGAAGAATATGAGCATGGAAGTGTGGTAACTCTCACGCCGAAAGCAGATGAGGAATATACGTTTGGCGAATGGAATGGTGATGTTGTTGGAGATGAAGTACCGCTTACCATTACTATGGAAAAAAATATGGAAGTTGTGGCCTTGTTTGATCAAACAGTCATCATCCACGAAGACGAAACAGGCCACAATGGCGCAGCCCGCGGCGTGTATTTTGGTGTAAACCCCGTATCAGTGCAGGATGAAGCCGCAGATATCTTTGTGGTAACCGGCGATCCTGCACAGGTCAGTATTACCATCTTTGATATGGTGGGTAATGTAATAGACCGCCAGGAAGCCCCGGCACAGACCAAAAAGGCAGGGCGTTTTACCTGGGATCTGCGCAACCGTCAGGGCATGCGTGTTTGTGCCGGGTCGTATATGGTAATTGCAGAGGTAGCATATGACAGTGGAGCAGTGCAGCGGTATCGGGCAGTGCTGGGGATAAAAGAGTAAGTATCTGTTTTATCCGATAAGTCCAAAAAAGGGGGAGGTCTTCGGACTTCCCTTTTTTTGTGCGTTGGGAGGAAAAAGGGGGAGTTTGGATTTTGAAAACAGTCCCGCACTGATGCTTTATCACCATGACTTATGAACACTTTTTTACCTTACCGGCAGAAACACAGGCATCTTGTGTAATACCGGGAATCATAAGGTACACTGTGACTGGCAGTTTCAAGTCGTCGGGGACCGATACCCGCTTAAATACATATTACGAGCCTTACTATGTTCTTGCTTCGAAGCATCAGGCTGATCAGCTGTTTCATTTTATTATACGATTTATTACACACGGTATCAGTGATATGAAAAGAACATCTCCCAATACAAACTGTATTAAAAGATTTCGGGAACGTTTTGTGATGCTGATTCTAATTTTATTCTCCGAATAGAACAACATGAGCAACAGGTGAATTACGGCAATTTATTAAGTTTTCAAAAGTCAAGTCGGTCAGCTAAATGTGAAGTTTATTCTGTGTTTAAGACAATATGTAAACGCAAACAAAAGTGTGTGTGCGGGTAATGTAAATTAATGTTCGCAATTTTCCTTTGATACATATTATGCAATAAGGAGGCATATCAAATGGAAATTAGCAACAAAGAACTTTATCGAAGACTTTTGACAGAGTTTGTGTTTGAAGAAGACCCTTTGCTGTCAATGTTACAATGGTTGATGGATCGCATGATGGAGGCTGAAGTAGAATCACGCCTGGGAGCTTCGAAGCATGAACATAGTAAAAGCCGTAAGAGTCATCTGAGCGGGTATCGGCCTCGCAGGTTTGATACACGCTTGGGCACAGTGTATCTTATGATACCGAAGGTGCGGAAAGGAGGCTATGTGCCATTTTTTGTATCAGAGAAGCAACGTTCAGAGCAAGCTCTTATAGCCCTTGTGCAGGAGTCTTTTGTAAATGGTGTATCTACGCGGAAAGTAAAGAAGGTACTTCGGAGTCTTGGTGTAGAAAATATCAGTGCGGGACAGGTCTCAAACATCACCAAAGGTTTGGATGAGCAGGTAGAAGAGTTTCGCACTGCAACGCTTGATGAAACGTACCCATTTATCTGGATTGATGCCATCTATGAAAAGATCCGGCAGGAGGATCGAAAGGTAGTCTCTACAGCTATAATGGTAGCCTATGGGTTGTCATTAGAAGGCGAGCGCCGAATCCTTTCCGTAGAACCGTTTCCCGATGAATCAGCAGAGTGTTGGAAGGATTTTTTCCAGAAGCTTAAAAAACGTGGATTAAAAAATTCAGCCTTAATATTCTCAGATGCACATTCAGGAATCCAGGCTGCTGTAAAAGAAGAGATGGCGGGGAGTGGATGGCAACGATGTAAAGTTCATTTTATGAGAAATATTCTTGCCGGCATTCCTCACAGAGCAAAAAAAGATGTGGCAGCAAAACTCAAGCAGATCTGGTTACAACCTGACTATAAAACAGCGCTCAAGGTCGCAAAAATGGTGATTGATGAGTATGGAACGTGGTCAAAAGCAATGAAGTGTTTGGAAGAGGGGTTAGAAGACGGCCTCCAATTCTATCATTACGAAGGCATTGATCACCGTAAAATATCCTCGACAAATCCTATTGAAAGGCTTAATAAAGAGATACGTAGAAGAAGTAGAGTTGTTGGCGTATTTCCAAGCAAAGAAGCATATCTGAGACTCATTGTGACCTATTTTATTGAATACTCAGAGGAGTGGATACATGAAAAAAGAGCCTATATAAAACAAGAGCATCTCGAAACAGTTATGATCAAATTCTATGAAAATAAAATGGCGGTATAATTTGAAAATTGCGAACAATTCTTGACACTACCGAACCTTTTTGTGCTACAACTGGTTTTACATACACTTTCTGCTGATTCATTTAAGTATCCTTGTTTGAAGAAATAAAAAAATGTATTGAAAAATAACACACACAGAAAGCAAGTTTTTTTTGAATAAAAGCCCTGAATCTCTATACAATGTGCTTATGTGCATACAAACGCTACTACAGAATTTTGGTATAATAAGAATGTCACGCGTGAACAGTCTCTCTTGAATCGTTGCTATACTTTTTATTAAGCAACTCTATCCAAATTACTAATATATATCCTTGTTGTATTCACCGAAGGTGTGATAACCATCTTTTTACTTACAAGAGCCACACAATTCTGGTGATGGTATTTTTTACGTGTAGGAAGTCACAAAGGCTGATGGTAACGTGTCTTTGAAGAATGAGAAGAACAAGGCGGGCCCTTGCAGCCCGCCGAAGAAGTTGGGTTACTCGCGTATTCCT
>NZ_ASJR01000053.1 GCF_000474745.1 Chitinivibrio alkaliphilus ACht1
AAAATAGAACCCCACCACTGTCACCGGTGGCACCCTCCGGTTCTGCATTTATTTCACCCCGGGGAGTCTCATTTTCGTCTATGGAGATAAAAACAGGATAGCGGACCTGTGATCCAAATATAATATCAAGGTCATCCTTTTGTGCACAGGAGACAAAAGCGGCAAGGATACATAAAAACATACATAGGAAAACAGAGTATGTGGTTTTCATTGCTAAAACCTTTAAAAAGAAAGTAATGGTAAGTCCAAGGGCTGCCGCACCGGAAATACCGTAAAAATAGAGTGTGCCTTGTAAAGTCATATATTCCTCAAGTTTGTACACCCCTGTTAACTCAACACACTATTTACGCATAAAGAAACATTAACGTGAACCTAAAGCAACCCGAAAACCGATAGTACCGGACTGATCATATGATAGATAGCTAGAAGTGTAGGACCAAGTCAGTTTTTTTTCACTGAGGTGATAGCTTCCGCCTCGCATGGACTTGTACGAGTCTGTCCCGTTAGAAAGCCCATTCTCACACCACTCCCACACATTCCCCGCCATATCATAGAGCCCAAAGGGATTGGGCTCTTTGTGACCTACGGGATGAGTAGTTTCTCCACTATTATCCGAATACCAAGCATAGATATCTGCATGGGAGGCATCATCTCCCCAGAAATAGGTGGTAGTCGTTCCCCCGCGAAACGCATACTCCCATTGAACACTGGTTGGCAGATAATACCCGTTTGCACTGCTGTCTATTTCAAGATCTTCAAGATTAGTTACCCCTTCTCCGGGAGTGCCAATTATACTGCTGTAGCTATACACCGTATCCAGACCTTCTGCTATTGACCGAGCATTGCAATAGAGCACCGCATCATACCAGGTCACTTGTTCTACGGGGCGGTTTTCATCTCCGGAGAAACGAGATGGATTTACGCCCATAATATCGTAGTATTCAGCTTGTGTGATAGGGTATTTCGACATATAAAACTCTGCGATTTCTTTTTCTTCATCCCCATGGTAGGGGCCTGCGGAGATGCGTATCATTTTGGGACTGATAGTAAACTTCGCTTCTATATCCATATCACTTTTCACAGTAATAGTAAGAGGATTATCATCTCCCGAAGCATCACCACGCCAACTAACAAACTTATACCCTTCATAGGCATCAGCGGTAAGCTTTACCTTTGTAAAGTGTTTATATTCAGACCCTTCGGGATCGGCAGTAATAGTACCGTTTTCTGCGGTGAGGGTAAGCTCATATCTTTTCAGTGAAAACTCCGCTTCTATTACCATATCGTTTTCCACAGTAATGGTAAGGGGATTTTTGTCTCCCTCTGCATCGCCGCTCCAACCAAGAAACTCATAGCCCTCGTGCGGATCTGCGTTCAGTTCCACTTCTGTACCGTGTGCGTATGCATCACGATCGGGAACAGCTGAAATAGTACCGTTATCAGTATGAATAGTAAGTTCATAAGTCTTTGTAAACACTGCTTCTATACTCATATCTTCTTCAACATTAACAATAAGGGGAGTTTTGTCACCCTTTGCATCACCACTCCATTTAACAAACTCATACTTATCATCAGGATGGGCAGTAAGCTGTACTTGAGTACCGTGTTCATACTCATCTTTATCCGGAAATACAGAAATAGAGCCGTTTTCTCCGCTGACTGAAAGGGTATACGTCTTCACTTCAAACTCTGCTTCAATGGTAATGTCATGTTCTATAGTAATACTAAGGTATTTTCCGTCTCGCTTTCCATCGCCACTCCACCCAATAAACTCATACCCCTCATTTGCTTCGGCGACAAGAACCACATTTGTTCCTGGTGGATATTCTTCAAAATCTGGATACGCTTTGATAGTACCGTTTTGCGCGTTGAGGTTTAGAACATAGCGTTCAACGCCCTTTTCCTCGAAAACCGCAATTAACTCCATATCATCTTCCATGGTAATGGTAAAGGGGGTTTCGCTACCAGTCGTGTCACCACTCCAACCAATAAACTCATAGCCCTCATCTGCTTCGGCTGTCAAAGTCACCTCACTGCCGTGCTCATATTCATCCGCATCAGGTTCAACTGAAACAGCACCGTTTTCTGCGGATACCTCAAGGGAATAGTTGTGAATACTCCACTGTGCGTGTAATGTTAGATTCTCTGCAGGCATCGTCTCTGGAATTGCCGGGTCCCATCCATCAAAGGTATGTCCTTCTTTGGTCGGATTAGCAGGAGCGACTACTTCTCTCCCATATTGCTCTCTTATCGTATCAACTGCACTTCCTCCGTCACTCTCAAAGGCAATAAAATATGTCCTCTGTGCAAACTCCGCTTCAATATCCATATCATCTTCCACTGCAATTGTAAGGGGATTGTCACTGCCAGAGGCATCGCCACCCCAACCAACAAAATCATAGCCCTCATCCGGTACTGCGGTGAGCTCCACCTCTGTTCCGTGTTCATATTCAGATTCATCGGGATCGGCAGTGATAGTACCGTTTTCTGCAGTGATATCAAGGGAATAACTATTCAGTGCAAACTCCGCTTCAATACCCATATCACTTTCCACAGTAATTGTAAGGGGATTGTCACTGCCAGAGGCATCGCCACCCCAACCAACAAAATCATAGCCCTCATCCGGTACTGCGGTGAGCTCCACCTCTGTTCCGTGTTCATATTCAGATTCATCGGGATCGGCAGTGATAGTACCGTTTT
>NZ_ASJR01000054.1 GCF_000474745.1 Chitinivibrio alkaliphilus ACht1
AAGGGCGAAAATGCCTCTGCCGTTATGAGCCCGCAACGAGTACAAATTCGATAAATCTTTCTGATGTACTCAAATTACAGGAAGCGTCTTCGGACGCTTCCTTTTTTTCTTCCAAAATTGTTATTTCTCAAAACAACAATACAATTTTCGTCTTTTTTGTCCATTTTTTGATAGATGGTTCATTTTTCCTTTTTTTGTTATATTGTGAAAGAGGTACTCATATAACTAAAAGGAGAATTTATGCAGTACACCCTACACAAAAAGAGCATATTCTTTCTTATGCTTTGCATCACTCCGCTCTTGGCTCATTTGCCAAGCCAACATAGTGCCCTATTACAGCATGGGCGGAGAGCTTCTACAGAAAATCTGCGGAGCGGCTTCCAAAATCATGGTGCTTGGGACCCCAATGAAGAATATCGGGGTGATCACACTATTCAACAAGGTGATACCGTATCTCATGGAAAATTTGAAGGTCAGAAGCTCTGGTGGTGGGCAAAGTTTTACGCTTCAGGAGAACAAATGGAGCCTGGGATGTTTGCACCTGAAGGCGGAACGTCACCATGGGTGCTTATCAACTCTGCTTCTGCCATAGAAGATGGGCGTGTTTCCTATGAGTGGTCTGGGTGGAATGACGATATTGAGCAAGACATATCCCCCATGGATGCAGTAATTCCCACGTGGCGTGACGGTGCTGAAGGTGCGTATGCCTTTACCCATGATGATATTGGCGCCATGCCACTTGACCTTTCAGTAAAACCAGCAATTGAACTGGCAAAGGACTTTCCTGAAATTAAACAAGCATGGGGTGTATTCGTTGGCGAAATGAACCAACGTGAATGGGATTACGCTCTGGAAATGGCCATGCAGGGACACGAACTCTTTAACCACTCCATGGAACATACCTCTGCAGCAGAGCAATGGCAATGGTTTTATCCGGGACAAACCATTCCCGCACACGACCCATCCATCCCTGAAGAGATTCGTGGTTTAACAGTTGTTGGTACGTGGGGTGACCCCGAACGGGAACCGGTGTACCCGGTTGAAACCCCGGCAATAGCAGTGTTTGAATCTCCCCTTGTTGCCATAGAAGCAACACATTATTGGACACAGAACGCTCCCAGTTCAGAAATTCCGGGTACCGAACTGGAAGATCCCTTTGGTACCGTAATAGAACCACGAATCTATGCAAAGGACGGAGTTGAAGAGATCGTTCTCCCTACGGGGCAAAAACAATATGTCAAATACACCTACCGTGATGAAAGCGGTTCAGGGAATAATGAAGGCTATATTGCTGCAACGGGGCCAAGCTGGATGGAACTATCACAGCTGGACGACTATGGCGGTGAAGGATATTGGGAGCCAGACTCGCCCGCACTTCTTTCTGAACCAGAAACATGGGATGGCAGCAAACAGTGGCATGGCGCCGGTGAAGGAACAATCTACGAATATAATGGAACCTATTGGCAAAGCTTGAGTGATGCACCGGGGAGTGACCCGGAAGAGGGGCATGAGAACTGGCGACATCTTGGTGATATTGAAATACCCTTCTTTTCATCAGAAGGTACATATACAGGTCGTACGTGGAGCTCTTCTACACAACATGTAGGAGAAGACCAAGGTGCTCCGGCCTTTATTGCAAAAATATTCTGTGTAGCTCCGTGGGAAGATGAAGAATATGCCTTGAATATTCGCGATGCGAAAGATTCCATCGATGCACAAGTGTGGGAACGTATTGAAAATTCAGGCGAATATTTCCGACGTGGACGTCGGGATGCACATTACGGATATCCCTTTGACGCCTACTCAGAAGTAACCCACGACTCTCTGTATCAAGCAGGGTATACAACTGCCCGTGGTGGTGCTAAATCAGGTGTGCCAACACCCGGTGACTTCTTCCACCCCTTCCGTATCGACTTCGATGCCTTCTTTATTACACGGAATGACTGGACAGTGAACTCCGCAGGGGAAGAGTTTATCTACCCGAACAACCCCCACGTACTCATGGGTGCCAATGAGATGGTTGACTCCATCATCTCTCAGCGTGGATATATGATTCGTGAGCTCCATGCGGTTGCAGATATTCCCGATGGTGAGTGGTATAACGATGATCGCCCGGAGTTCTGGCCCCTTAACACGGTTGGTGCCGGCCAAGGTGGATGGTGGGGCGGTATTACCGTCAACCAACTTCGACGCCACTATGAGTATGTACAGGAACGTATTGATGATCGTCGCTTGACCGTTTTCACTCCCACCGAGGCGGTAACATACAGAATTACGGCCAATGCTACTGAGTCGGCAACGGTATCGCGCAATGGAGACAATTATACCCTCTCGACGGAGCTTAATCGCCCCGATCTTGACGAGCGCTACTGGGATGAAATATCCGTTATCGTACATCTTGAAGAAGCGGTAGACTCTCTTGCGGTGCAGTATCATACAATCAATGAAGAGTGGTGTCCCAGTGGATCACCAAGAAGAAGACCACGTCAGATGGACGA
>NZ_ASJR01000055.1 GCF_000474745.1 Chitinivibrio alkaliphilus ACht1
GCGTGGTGAACGGTAAGTTCACAGGGTCTTAATCCTTTATTCCAAGGTATTCATTCTGATAAGAAATTGAAGAGGCATCCTTAGTGGGAAACCTCTTAGGTCTTAATCCTTTATTCCAAGGTATTCATTCTGATTATAAAAATTAAAGATCAAATTGAAATTGCAGTTGAAGTCTTAATCCTTTATTCCAAGGTATTCATTCTGATACATTAACTAAGGAACAGTATTATGAAATTGTCAAAAGCAAAGTCTTAATCCTTTATTCCAAGGTATTCATTCTGATCTCGGTTCCGCCCGTACTATAAGGACGTGATAAACGGGAAGTCTTAATCCTTTATTCCAAGGTATTCATTCTGATCCGGCGTCACTGCCGGCTGATTTCAGCGGATGTGAGGTGATTGTCTTAATCCTTTATTCCAAGGTATTCATTCTGATGGGATGGGCTACCCTTGACACCGGACCCGGACAGGTTTCATGTCTTAATCCTTTATTCCAAGGTATTCATTCTGATTCGCCCCCAAACCACTGGATACCATCTCGATACCGTGCGTACGTCTTAATCCTTTATTCCAAGGTATTCATTCTGATTGAACGACAAGTGGCTCTATGCAACACCGGCTAACGGGGAGTCTTAATCCTTTATTCCAAGGTATTCATTCTGATGATAGACGAAGGGCTGATCACACGACTGACAGGTGCGTGTCTTAATCCTTTATTCCAAGGTATTCATTCTGATCCGTGAAACAGTAAGAGAAATCTGTGATGAGTACGCAAAGTCTTAATCCTTTATTCCAAGGTATTCATTCTGATGAAATATAAAATTAATGAAGTAATTGACTTCATTAAGAGGTCTTAATCCTTTATTCCAAGGTATTCATTCTGATCTGGCCGCCAAAATTCAAGATTGACATGAGAATTGCGGAGAAGTCTTAATCCTTTATTCCAAGGTATTCATTCTGATTAGATACCAGATCGGGCACAAGGGAGTGGGGGCTGACATGTCTTAATCCTTTATTCCAAGGTATTCATTCTGATAATACCGAGCGAAGAGTATATCGTTTGCACGTATGGACCAGGTCTTAATCCTTTATTCCAAGGTATTCATTCTGATTTGTAGCAGATGTAAGACAAAAGGCAACAGAGGAGGAAGTCTTAATCCTTTATTCCAAGGTATTCATTCTGATTGAAAAAAATCATAGTGGATTCAATCAAGGGGATATAGTAGTGTCTTAATCCTTTATTCCAAGGTATTCATTCTGATCCCAATGAATTTCGAAGGGCTTTGGGCCGAAGAAGAAGAGTCTTAATCCTTTATTCCAAGGTATTCATTCTGATCCACAGAATTGGCCATGGAGTTCGTGAATGAGGGGCTGGGCTAGTCTTAATCCTTTATTCCAAGGTATTCATTCTGATTCCCTGTCCATGAAATGTTAGTTACCCTTGAAAGAAATAGGTCTTAATCCTTTATTCCAAGGTATTCATTCTGATCACCCCTATAGAATGTAATAATTTTTAGAAGAGTTTCTAAATGTCTTAATCCTTTATTCCAAGGTATTCATTCTGATATTGGTTGTATCGAGGTTGAGAACGCGTATCCATATGATCGTCTTAATCCTTTATTCCAAGGTATTCATTCTGATCGCAGGGGGGTTGCACGTCTCTTCTTCCGCAGGAAGAGATGGTCTTAATCCTTTATTCCAAGGTATTCATTCTGATGTGGTGTCCGGAGTCAAAAGGCAGGGAAGAACCTTGCTCCGTCTTAATCCTTATTCCAAGGTATTCATTCTGATAGGTGTATCTCGCAGAAAAATACAGACCGCGATAACGTCTTAATCCTTTATTCCAAGGTATTCATTCTGATCGTACTACGTACGGGCCATGAACGGGGAGATAATCCCCAAGTCTTAACCCTTTATTCCAAGGTATTCATTCTGATTCGCCGGAAATTTAAGATAGACATGAGGGTTGCAGAGAAT
>NZ_ASJR01000056.1 GCF_000474745.1 Chitinivibrio alkaliphilus ACht1
CAGGGCGAAAATGCCTCTGCCGTTATGAGCCCGCAACGAGTACAAATTCGATAGGTTTTCGCAACACTTGATACGAAAGGGATGTCCTCAGGGACATCCCTTTTTTTCATCAAATCGATGCGATTATATATATTTGTTTCACGAAGGAGAACAACCATGATAGCTATTATCGATTATAAAGCAGGTAATCTTACCTCAGTACAACGCGCCTTCGATGAAATAGGCGTTGAGAGTGTGGTTACTGACTCTCTTACCACCATAGCCCGGGCAGAACGCCTTGTGTTTCCCGGAGTGGGTCATGCACAATCAGCCATGAAAAACCTGCTCGAACGACGGCTCGATAGAGCCTTGAAAGATGCCTATGCTGCCAAAACCCCGCTCCTCGGGATCTGTTTAGGAACACAAATAATCCTTGAACATTCTGAGGAAGGAGATACGGACACGCTGCAGCTTATTCCCGGGCAGTGCCGACGATTTTCTCTCTCAGATCCCTCTCTTTCAATTCCTCACATGGGATGGAACACGGTGCTCCAACGCCAAGACCATCCTCTCTTTGCCAACATACCAGCACAGGAATCTTTTTATTTTGTCCACTCCTACTATCCAACAGTGGATGAACCCTCTTGTGTTATGGCAGAAACAGAATACGAGATTCCCTTTTGCAGTGCCCTGGGAAAAAACAATCTCTTTGCAACACAATTTCACCCCGAAAAAAGCGGTCAAGCAGGGCTCCAGCTTCTAAGAAACTTCTCTCTCTGGGATGGTACATCATGCTGAGTAAACGAATCATTTCTTGTCTCGATGTGCGAGATGGAAAGTTAGCCAAGAGCGTAAAATTTGTGGATACCAAAGACATTGGTGATCCCGTAGAAAAGGCACGGCAGTACTATCTTGACGGGTTAGATGAGCTTGTCTTCTATGATATTACCGCTTCGAGTGATAAAAGAAATATTATGATTGATGTGGTTGATCATGTCGCTCGGCAGGTGTTTATTCCCTTTTCTGTAGGCGGTGGATTACGAACGGTTGAAGACTGTTCTCGCGTGCTCCATGCTGGAGCTGAAAAGATAAATGTGAATAGTGCTGCCGTACTCCGCCCCGAGCTTATTTCAGAAACATCTCTTGCCTTTGGAGCTCAATGTGTTGTCCTCTCCATGGATGTAAAACAGGTCTCCCCCTCTAAACAAATACCTTCAGGATATGAAATAGTGATTAATGGAGGGCGAAAGCCCATGGGAATTGACGCTCTTTGGTGGGCCAAAACCGGAGAGGACCTTGGTGCGGGAGAGCTTGTGGTGAATTCTATCGATGCGGATGGAACAAAAGATGGGTACGATATTGCCCTAACTCGGGCAATAAGCGAGACCGTACGAATCCCCGTGATTGCCTCAGGAGGAGGCGGCACACCGCGCCACCTCTACGAAGTTCTCACAGAAGGAAAGGCTGATGCTGCACTCATTGCATCCATTCTTCACTATGGAGAATACACTGTCTCAGAGATAAAAACCTACCTTGCCCAAAAGGGCCTTCCCATACGACTAACCAATCGGGAAGAGTGAGCCCCCCCCTCCTCTTCCTTCCACATACCGTGGCCGCAACACCCCGTGTTGCAAGAGTCTCTCTTTCCCCTGTACAAACCTTCTGAGAACGGTTGCTCCTCTTGGGAGATGAATGTATGCGCATCTCTCTTGGAGAAATTATTCACAAATCATCCCTTCGTGCCCCCCATGACCACCGAGGGAGCTATCCTGGAGAAACATGCAGAGCGTGTCAGCCCCATTGCAGGAAAAGGCTCCCAAAGCGAAGCAAACCAATACAGTTTTCATGTATCCCCGCTGGCATGC
>NZ_ASJR01000057.1 GCF_000474745.1 Chitinivibrio alkaliphilus ACht1
TCTCCTTTTTTTGTTCTTTAGTACGCACACAGTTACAAGGCGAGGGCTCGCACTGTTTTTTGAGCGTAGTCATTTGATATTCTCACAAAGTAGATACCTCGTGCAACACCATCAAAGGAGAGAGCATTCACACCTCTTTTGAGGCGTTGTCCTTCCATGGTCTGCAGGGTTCTTCCTGCGGCATTGACGAGGGCAATATTGTAATTACCTTCCTGAGAAACACCGAGGGAAAGTCGTCCATCAACAAAGGAGTGCACGGTCATATCCTGGAGATTATTTTGACCATTTTCAGCAATGATAGATGTTTCGGCACCCTTGAAAAGAGCGAAGTTTTGCACTGTTAGGGAGTGGTCCTGAGCTTCAAGGCCGTCGGTTAATACTTCAATCTCAATGCCGGTGATATCTTCGGTATCAATGGGGTCCCACTGAAATCCGGAAATACCAGCGTATTGATTTTGCTCAAAGGCCGTGAGAGGGATTTTACCACTATTTCTGAGGGAAGATCCCCCCACATGGCCGATAATAACTTCCCGCGCATCTCCCGATTGAGTGGCTAAACGTATTGCCAGGGGTGCTGTAGTTTGATAGTCAAAGCTTAGGTGGTCCAGGTCAGCAAAACTTCCGGGAGACGTATAGTAACGGTATCCTGTGTACTCCACATTATCCCCGTCACCATCGGCGTCAACGGAAATCTCAGCATCAATAATATCGCCAGTGAAGGAGTCTTGATTTGCCGAAGAATTGAGCTCTTCGTTTCGGAAGAATTCCCACGTTACTTCGAGTTGTTCCTCTTTTCCGATGGCTCTATTTTGTTCCATGGCCTTAATCTCTTCAATGAGTCGGTGTCCCGAAACAACATAGCATCCTTTTTGGTTGATGGCCCAGTCAAGATACTTCTCAAGGCTTGTGATACGATCTTCCCAGGTGTTCCATCCTTCTGTAACGTTTAGCCCGTACGATGGTGCATTGACATCGTTGAGCAAGGTAGCATTGTCATAAATGGGAGTGTAGTAGTCGGTATGTGCTCCGTACTGTATAGGGGCTTTGTTTCCTTCAAGGCGGAGATTTGTTGTGTTTTTCATGGTCTCCAGCCAAATTTCTTTTGTCATTCCCCACATAATGTACATATTGAAGTCAAATCCGGTAATTTTCCCGCCGGCTTGAGACCAACTTTCAAAGGTACCCATGTCTCCCCCGTCCAGGGCCGCATCGTTAATTTTTGTTCTATTATTCCAGACTTCTTGTCGGTATTCTTCTGGAACAATAAATGTGTTGACAGGAATTTGCCAAAGTCCTTGTGGTGTACTGTCAATATGTACATTCACCCCGATAAGTCTTTGGTATGATACGTTTGGAGATCCGTTGTCCATGGTGTAGGGCCAGAGGAAATTTGTACCGTCTCGATGCTGTTCATACCCTTCTTCAAGGCCACAGTCGTACTGATATCCCGCTTCTGCCAGAGCGTAGTAAAGGTTGGAATTTACCTCAAGACGAGGCGCGCGGAAGGCGTGGAGATTTCCCTGTGGTACAGAGAGTCCCAAGTGGACATCCAGCTCTCGCTCGCCCAGTTCAATAGCACCGGCCCACGCTTCTTTGCTGATGTATCTTCCCGCTTGAATCCGCCAGCCCATATATTGCCAGATATTACCTTCACGCTGGCCGAATTGTTCTGCCTGATTGGTAATTTGTCCCCAGGGGAGTGTATCGATATTCTGTGTTCCTCGACCTTCGCCACCCCAGAGACCAAAGCCATCTTTAAATGCTTGTCCACCTTCTCCGGGAAGGGCTGATATTGGTTCGCCAGCTTTGTAGGGAAGGGGAGAATTCGATTCCATAT
>NZ_ASJR01000058.1 GCF_000474745.1 Chitinivibrio alkaliphilus ACht1
CGTTGGCAATAGAATGGAGCACCATGTCTGAAAAAGAAAAAACGCTAATACTCCAAGGAACCCCGATCTCGCCTGGGCTAGCGGAGGGAATTATCCATGTCCACCGCAACATACTTGGCCCAATAGATGCCCCAGTGGACATAGAGCGACACAACGTCGAAGAAGAGTTTTCACGTCTTGATGTCGCTACAGCGAATATTTCGGATGATCTCGTCACCTTGGCTGCCAGAGTCGAAAGGGAAATCGATTCGAGGCTTGCCAGCGTTTTCGGGGCTCATCAACTCATAGTAGATGACGCCTCATTGAGAGCGGAATTAAAAAAAGAGATCCTTGACAACCTGGTAACCGCAAGCAGCGCCGTAAAGACGGTCTTCTTGCGCTGGGAGAAGCGGTTTCTATTGATGGAGTCGCAGATCGCCAGAGACAAAGGTGACGACATGCGGGATATTTCGTTCCGCCTGTCTAATGCCCTTGCGGGGATCACGGTTCACCCATTGGACGAGATCCCCCGCGCCAGTGTGCTCGTTACCTCGCGTTTACTCCCGTCGGATACTGTTTTTCTCTCTGGTCGATCCGTCTCGGCCGTTCTTCTGGAATACGGAAGTACCAGCTCTCATGCAGCTCTGTTTGCCCGCGAAATGGGCCTGCCGTGCATCTCTGGAATCTCCAATATACTGACCACAGCGCCCAATGGCGCACCGGCTCTCGTGGATGCAGACATAGGAACCATCACGATTCGTCCCCAGGAGAAACAGAAACTCATCTTCCGGAGAAAGGTTGATGACAACGAGCATACCCAACACTTGGCACGACAGCATGCTCTGGGTCCTGCGGTCACAAAAGATGATGTAACGATCTCCGTACTCGCTAATGTGGGATGCAGCGATGATACAGAAAGGGCCATGTTGAACGGCGCAGATGGAGTCGGTTTGTACCGTATGGAGAGGGCCTACCTGGGACGCGTTGTACCGCCCAATACCGATGAACTCCTCACTGAGATGCGCCAGACACTTGAAGCGGCCAAGGGCCGCACCGTCTGTGTGCGCCTTCTAGATCTCGGCACCGATAAACCGTTGCCCTTCATGAATCTCTTAGCGGAAACAAATCCCTCGTTAGGACGTCGAGGCATCCGCTTGCTTCGTGAGTATCCCGAACTTCTCAAGACGAGTTTGCGGGCTATACTGGAACTTTCCAGGGAGTTCGATGTGCGCATTCTGGTTCCCATGGTCACAGTGCCAGATGATGTTGCGGTGGTAAAAGAATATCTCACACAACTGGGTTCGGAATTACAGATGTCCTCTCTTCCTGAGTTGGGCGCCATGATAGAAACTCCGGCCGCGGCACTTTCGGCGCGAGAGATCGCCAGGCACGTTGACTTCCTGAGTTTCGGCACAAACGACCTAACACAATATGCGTTTGCAGCTGACAGGGAGAATGCGGCGGTGGAGCAATACTTCAACGACGCTGCGGAGGTCATATTCAGACTGTTAGGTTTGACCCATGATGATGTGCCCGATTTACCCCTTTCCGTGTGCGGCGAACTTGCGGGGCGACCAGAGCACATTCCCAGGCTCCTTCAGTGCGGGATAAGAAAGCTCAGTGTCGCTCCGCCGTTGATCCCGATAGTCAAAGAAACCATCCGGAATTCCTTGTGCATGGCGCCCTTGATGGAAAACCAATGAGTGAAACATGCCAACAAGGCGCTGCACCGGACGGCCATTCCGCTGCGCTCCATTGCCGCCGGTGAGCTTGGTCGTTA
>NZ_ASJR01000059.1 GCF_000474745.1 Chitinivibrio alkaliphilus ACht1
GCTGACACGGTCATCTGAAAAACCCGTACCCGTTACATCAGTGGTACCGTCATAGATCTTGGAATCTGCATCAAAATCACTCAAGTTAAGGGTACGAGCGCCAATGCTGAGTTCTCCGTCCTCAAAGGTGATCTCATAGTTATCGCTGGTAAAACCTTCAGGGGTGATCGTATATTCACCCACATCGGTGGCGTCAACGGCATCGCCGCTAAAATCAAGACTTCCGTCCAGATCGGTTTCATCATCACCCGATACAAACCCCGTATAGGTTACGGTAAAACCAGTATAGGGATCTCCGTCATAGGTCTTGCTTTTATCATCCGCCTCTACGGTTAAGGGAGCGGGGGTTATATTCGCTGTGGCCGTGGGAGCACCATCAAGATCAAGTGTATATGCAGCTGCGTCAGTACCAGCTAAATCTGCACTAACAATGGTCACCATAATGTCATTACCTACATCTGAAGAGGCAAACTCTATGACAATATTAGAAAGGGACACATCATCTTCATCCATTTGTGACTCACCTATATCTTCCCAGTAGGCAGTATCATCTGGCGGAGGGTCGCTACTCCATCGATCATTCTCCAGAAATGCATAATCCCTGCCGTTATAAGAAACGGTATCAGTATCGTAATATTGCTGGGCCATCCACGTAGGGTACATCAAAGAGCCCTGTACACCATTTAGATATAGATTATTTTCATCAAAGTTTGCAGCCACAGCTCCGTCATACTCTTTATCTACTACAGAAAAACTACCGCCAACGGCCAGATCATACGAAGCCCCTGCAACAAACTCCCATTTATCAGAATCATTCGGTGGAGGAACATCAGACCAGTCTTGGTGAGGTACTCTCCAAGCATATATCCCACCATCATACGTCACGGTGTCACCAGGATTGTATGAACCAGTTACCCATTGCGGATAATCTGCTAAAACAGGCAGAGATATAACAAAAATGAAGAGAGGTATTAAAAACAGAGAGTTCTTTTTTCTTTCCATACCGCTACCATGACCACCTAACGCCTTTCCGTATCTTTGTAGGAGTACTACAAAAACACTTGCCATATTAACGCAGGACATCCCCCGAACTGCCATGTAGAGTGTGTTACACCACCATGTTTGTAGAGAAAAATAACATTGCAGTGTATAAAGTATAGTATAGAGTATTTCCCATGCAGTGTCAACGAAAAAAGAGCACAAACACAGTCAATGTTTTAAGGTATTGAATTATTGTGTGTTGCAATACAACTGACGATATTGACGATGTATAGACAGGTCTCCATAGGGATCATGAGAACCGGAAATCTCCCGTTCCCCATAATTACTCCCCACTGAATGAAGGCGCACCACCTGCTCTGTTTTGTGTATGGAATAGCGCACATGCCACTTACGAAAGGAAATAGCAAACTCTTCTCCTACAGAAACAATCCGTTTCCGTTCTTTATCCTGCGGCGCAAATGAAAGCTGTATCTGACAAAACTCGTGCAGATCATATCGGTACGTGTCAATAGAAATGAGACAATTTCACATATTTCTATACACCAATTTTGACCGATACATTTGCAGTCTCTGTTTGCAGTCTCTGTTTGCAGTCTCTGTTTGCAGTCTCTGTTTGCAGGTTCTCAGGTTTATT
>NZ_ASJR01000060.1 GCF_000474745.1 Chitinivibrio alkaliphilus ACht1
TAGGGTTTACTGAAAAAGTAGTCTTCCATAAAAGGAGAAAAGTCGGTTTATAAGTCTCTGGATATAGAAAAAGATCTGGAGACAATGAATCTTTGCGAGATTCACTACGAGAATGGCGATTCTTATAACAATTTCGGAAGTATGGGCGAGTTTTGCCATTACTCTTCCAAGGGAGTACTTTCTTTTCAATTGTCCGAATTTCCCTTCGACAGGCACTCTTTCACACTCATTCTGTCGCCACTCTTCTTTCTGTTCATCAGAGTATCCATCTTTTGGTGGTCTTCCAAGAGGTTTACCTGATAGAACAATTCCTCGCTCCTTGCAATATTTGCGATTTTTTCTTGTAGCGTAAATCTGATCAGCCAAAACCTTTTTCGGATAAACGCCATATCTTTTCTTGTATGCTTCGATCTGTGACGGGAGGTCTTCAGATTCATTGTAACTGTCGAATGAAATTCTGTCGAGATAGGTGAAACCATCCACAACAGAGGCTGAAATCTTAGCTCCAAACTCAGTCTGTTTTCCAGCTTTCCCTCGAACTATTGGCCTAACCTGAGGCTGAGAACAACTCACAATTCTATCCGCCACAGAATGCTTTCTCTCTTTGAACATCTCAAACTGTTGGCGATACACTTCACTGGCCACGAGCAATTGGCGATACTGTTTAGACGACAGTGTATCAATCATCCCCAAAGCCTCAATTGTAGCGAGGTCTCTGCGAATAAAGTTCAACTGCTTACGGATGGCTTTGCGTCGTTTCGCTGCTGAAGAGCGTTTGCTTCGTGCTTCATTGAGATATGCTTTTCTTGCATTTCGACGATACGTTCTTGGTTTAACACCTGTCTTCTCACTGTTATCCCAAAGAGTATCGATGATTTTTTCACAGTGTTCGCGCGCTTCATTGAGTAGTGAAATATCCGTAGGAAACCGAACATCTGCAGGAGTACAAGTTGCATCAACAATTAGCGTTCCGCCATCACCAGTAAAGTCTCTGTCTGAGTCGTCTTTTGTTTCCCTATATTGCTGAACAATTCGGTCATTAAGCCTTGCAAGAAGTTCTGATGTAATTCTTTTTCGAAAATGTGTCATCATTGAACTGTGGAAGGGGCGTTCCTGCTGGAACTCTTTGAATCCCAGAAAATACTGCAGATACGGGCTCTCTTCTATCACTTCAACAGTCTCTTCATCACTCAGAGTCATCCGCTCCTTGATGATCAAAGCTCCAAGAGCAATACGAAAACTGAGTGAAGGAGCTCCTTGCGATTGAGAGAATTGAGACGCATACTCCGACTCAAATTCATGCCAGGGAATTTTATGAGCAAGAACTACCCATCGATTATCACCCTTGAGATGTCCACCAAAGGGGAGAAAAAACTCGATCTCAAGCTGTTCTGAGTCTGAATTTTGATACACTATCTGCAAGCCTTTTTCAGAGATGAAAGAAAAACCTTTGCAGAAAATACCTTTGCAGAAGTACAAGAGAGGCTTGAATAGCAAGATTTGAGTTATTCAGTAAGCCCTA
>NZ_ASJR01000061.1 GCF_000474745.1 Chitinivibrio alkaliphilus ACht1
AATATAAGTGAGGTAGAGGGAACGCTGACCGTTGATCAACGTGCTATAGAAGTAACTGCTCATGATCAATCAAAGACCTACGGAGAAGATGACCCTGAATTGACCTGGGAAGTAAGTGTTGGTGAGCTTATCTCCGGAGATGAGATTACGGGGAGCCTCACCCGTGAGAGCGGTGAAAATGTTGGAAAGTATCAGATCGGCCAGGGTGACTTGAGTGCCGGTGCAAACTACGTCCTTTCCTTTGTCTCTGATAGCCTTGAGATTACTCCAAAAAGCCTGACGATTGCTGCACGGGATGTTAATAAAGTCCAGGGCCTGGAGTATACCTTTGATGAAACATATCCATCGGATAATTTTACAGTGTCTTCACTGGTGGCAGGTGATGAGGTAACGTCGGTATCCTTAAGCAGTGACGGTGCTGCTGAAGGTGCTGGTCTGGGAGATTATCCCATTGAAATAAGTGACGCTCTGGGAAGTGGCCTCGATAATTATACTATTATCTATAATGATGCGACTATGACTGTCACCGATAAGATAATCCTGACGGTGTCTGGTATGACTATTGATGATAAAATCTACGATGGCGAAGTTTCTGCAACAGTGGATAATTCCGGCTCCTTGGAGAATATTGAGGGAAGTGATGATGTTGAACTTGATTTTTCCGGAGCGGTCTTTGAGTTTACCGATAAGAATGTTGGTGAAGATAAGGATGTTTCTGTAACAAATCTTGGTTTGACCGGTGCCGATGCAGATAAATATATCCTTGATGTACCAAGTCTTACCGGTACAATACTTCCTCGAGACCTTGAACTTGACGATTTTTCTGCTGAGGGCAAAGTCTATGACGGTACGGTGACGGTTGAGGAGTATAGCTTTACTAATAATCGTATTGGAGATGATGAGCTCGTTTTTTCCTATACCGTTGCCTTTGAAGATGAGAATGTTGGGGGAAATAAAGCAGTTGATTTTACTGATATTGAACTCAGCGGTGGTGCCGATGCGGGAAATTATACCCTGGTAACAACCACGGGATCTACAACAGCTGACATTACTCCCCGTGATCTTGAGCTGTCTTCATTTACGGCTTCAAATAAGGTGTATGATGGAAATACAGAAGTAGACAGTACGGGGTTTTCTGATACTCGTATTGAAGATGATGATTTACAATTTACCTATGATGCGGCCTTTGAAGATCCCAATGTGGGTGAGGATAAAACGGTCTATTATACAAATATTGTTATCAGTGGTGGTGCTGATGCGGCTAATTATACTCTCGCCTCCACCACAGGTACAGCCACGGCGGATATTACGGTGCGTCCCCTCGAGATAACTGCCGCAAGTGACAGTAAGGAGTATGACGGCACTGCCCTTACGAATGCCGGGTATACTGTTAGTGATGGAAGTGTTGTCGGCACAGAGACTCTTGATGCTGTGACAGTAACGGGGAGTCAGACCGATGTTGGAACAAGCGATAATGTC
>NZ_ASJR01000062.1 GCF_000474745.1 Chitinivibrio alkaliphilus ACht1
GCGCTTCCAAGCTCTCCGGAATGGGGCGACGCCCCTCTACCACACGCAAGACAAGGGAATCATCCGGGAACCGGTGCATATCGTAGGGGGTGGGGGTGATTGCCACGCGAAATCCCGGATCAAACTCTCCAATCTCCAGAGCAACAGCGACGGTGTTTCGTTCTTGCACATTTGCTTCTCCGTCAGTCACTTCTCCTGCCTCATACACCCAGAGAGAGTCTCCAGGTTCGGGGAAGTGTACATTGTCATCAAAATCGACATAGAAATCGATGGAAGAAGCCCCCACGGAGCTTGTGCCATCGTAGGCAAGGGTGTAGGTTTCTCCGGAGTTCCGTGCCAACTCAAAGGGTTTTTCTTCGCGAAGGGCATGCACCTCTTCGGAAAAAACCACCCGCAGGGTATCGATGAGGCGCTCTTGTCCTGCATCATCGGCGGGAAGAAAGCGTGCCCGAACAGCCACCGGTGCAAGGCGATCTTCTATCTGCACATCTTCACGGGTGCCGATCATGAGGGTATCCGTAAGAGCAACCGCATCGATGGAGAGAAGATCCTCGGATGTCGTCGCGGTGTTTGGAGGAACCACCGTGTGGTCTTGTTGTACAGAGAGAATCAGGCGATCTTGGCCCTCTGCTGTGGCGGAGAGAATCTCCATCTCGCGGTGTTCGGGAAGACCAACCTTATCCGTATCTATGCTGCCAGCCTCCGGAAGGGGCGCATCAAAGAAGAGATGGATCTCATTGATATAGCCGTCGGGGCGCTCAGCAGTATCATAGTAGACGGCTCGGGTTAGCTCCGTTACGCGGTGGTAGGAGATCTCCACGCGCTCATTGTCACCGGATTGTTGTTCATTTTCCAAGGCGTCCATAATGTTTTCCCCGGCGCCAATCCAGAGGGAGTCGCCGTATTGCAGTGCTGTACTGCCCTGGGGAATCTCATAGGTCACCTCTGTGCCGCCCTGCTGCGGGGAAACTACTTCAAGGGTGATGTTTCTATCTACCCTGAAGGCAGTGGCGGTTCCCGTATTGTGTACGGGTTTTGAGAAGGTTACCGTCAGAATATCATCACTGTTTTCACGGCGCTCATAGGCCGCAGCACGGACAACCGGAGCAATACGATCGCTCACATCCGATCTGCGTTCATGGCGAACGCCCTCAGCATCTTCAAAGACAAGGGTGATTTCGGCATCGTCTCCGGCCTGACTTCCCGTGATATTGTTGTCACGGATGTACAAGCGGTGGTCATCCACTATCTCCGGTGTGGTATAGGTGTAGTCCGATCCGTTCCAGCGCAGGCGAACCTCTGCAATATCATGGGCGGAAAGGGCACGGGGGTCTTCCGAGAGGCGCAGCTCTACGGCAAGGGAGTCTCCATGGCCGTCAAGGCGTCCGCCTTGATCACCGCGGGTATCAAACATATCAGCCTCTGTCACTGTGGGAACTATTCCGCC
>NZ_ASJR01000063.1 GCF_000474745.1 Chitinivibrio alkaliphilus ACht1
GGGCATACTATCAGGTACTGCAGGATACCAACCATCAAAGGTATGTCCTTCCTTGATCGGATCATCAGGAGCGGTGATTTCTGTCCCATATTGCTGTGTTATCGTATCAACTTCACTTCCACCATCACTGTCAAAGGCGATAAAAAATGTCCCCTGTGTAAACTCCGCTTCAATATCCATATCATCTTCCACGATAATCGTGAGGGGATTGGCACTGCCCGAAGTATCACCTCTCCATCGAGTAAACTCATACCCCGTATCCGCTTCGGCTCTCAGTGTCACCTCTGTGCCTGAAGGATATTCATCAAAAGCAGGATTGGCAGTAATACTGCCGTTTTCTGCATCGAGGGTAAGGGTATAGTATTCAACACCCTCTTCCTCAAAAACAGCAATTATCTCCATATCTCTTTCCACGGTAATCGTGAACGGATTGGCACTGCCAGTGACATCACCACTCCAACCGACAAAAACATAGCCGTCCTCTGCCTCAGCAGTCAGGGTCACATCTCTGCCGTGTTCATATTCATCCGCATCAGGAGCAACTGAAACATCACCATTTTCTGCGGTGATATCAAGGGAATATCTTTTCAGAGAAAACTCCGCTTCTATTACCATATCTCTTTCTACAGTAATTTCAAGGGGATTATCTTCTCCCTCCGCATCGCCACTCCATTGAGTAAACTCAAACCCCGTATCCGCTTCGACAATAAGTAGTACTTTTGTGCCTGATGGATAATCGATATAATCAGGATACGCTTTGATACTGCCATTTTCTGCATTCAGTTCCAGAACATAACGTTCAACACCTGCTTCATCAAAAACAGCAACTATATCCATATCTCTTTCCACAGTAATGGTAAGGGGATTTTTACTGTCAGAGGTATCACCACTCCAACCAACAAACACATAGCCGTCAGCAGCCTCAGCAGTCAGAGTCACCTCACTGCCGTGCTCATACTCTTCCAGATCAGGGTCGGCAGTGATATCACCGTTTTCAGCGGTGAGGGTAAGCTCATATCTTTTCAGAGAAAACTCGGCTTCTATTACCATATTTCTTTCCACAGTAATTGTAAGGGGATTCTCATCTCCCTCTGCATCACCCCTCCATTGAGTAAACTCATACACTTCATTTGGCTCTGCTGTTAGCTCAACTACGGTACCGTATGCGTAATCGTTAAAATTAGGATCGACAGTGATACTACCGTTTTCTGCATTCAGTTCCAGAACATAGCGTTCAACACCCTCTTCCTCAAAAACAGCAATTATCTCCATATCTCTTTCCACGGTAATCGTGAGAGGATTGGCACTGCCAGTGACATCACCACTCCAACCGACAAAAACATAGCCGTCCTCTGCCTCAGCAGTCAGAGTCACCTCACTGCCGTGCTCATACTCATCCGCATCAGGATCAACTAAAACATCACCATTTT
>NZ_ASJR01000064.1 GCF_000474745.1 Chitinivibrio alkaliphilus ACht1
GCAGGACCCCATGATATGCTCCGGCCGCAACAGAGCGACCGTTTCTATTTTTCCCCGTCCAGTAAAACACAAGGCGTGTTCGGTCTTCGTGGTGCAACTCAACAAAAAGATGCTCATTGGAATCGTCTACTCCGCGCACCTCCTGCACCACATTTCCCACCTTATCAAAGATAGTGAGCCGTCCATCCTGCCCCCCTTCTTCCATCTGCATGAGGAAGTCTGCCACCACAACAACCCCCGTGGAAACCGAGCGGTTACGCGAGGTAAGTGCCTCAGGAATCTCACTCTCCGTTGGTATTGCCGGGCTATTGCTGCTAATATATAAGCGGTAGGGAATATCGTGGACAATCAGGGGAACACGCCGGTTTTCTGTCACTGTCTGGACCGTCCCCGACGAGCCCACAGTACCACTTTCTAGCTCAATGGACACACTGTCGCCTTCAGCAATGGGACTGCCCACAACCTCCTCCACGATGAAGGTGCCCATGGTGCGGTCATAGGAATTATCCCGTTCAACACGAAGTTCACTTGTGGCATATTCCAGTGCCGGAGCACCCTGGTCAGAGTGAAAGGCAAAGGGGCGGGAAAGATTCTCCACGGATACCTCATCGGAGTATACCACCCGAAGGGTATCGGGAAACCGGCGAATATCCGGCTCAATACGCTCTATCTCACCGGGGCTGTACTCTGCTGACACCAGAACCGGTGCAAGGGAATCGGCGATGAGAAAGGTTCCATCATCGTAGAGCGTGCCACGCACTTCGCCCAGCTCAGCAGCTGTAAAAGCCGTTTTTCCTGAAAAGGAAAAGGGTTCAAAGCGCGCACGAACAACCCCATCTGCTCCAGAGAAGGCCTCTTGAGAGAGGGTTCGTGTTTCATCGGAAAAGGGCGATTGGAGAATAAGTGTTTCGGGATACTCCCCGAGGGAGAGATCAAAGGCGACCTCCACCGAATCAATTCGGCCATCACCGGTAGCGTCAAAATAGGCCGCAGAATCTACCCGTGCCACCCGACGATAGGAACGATCAAGGCGCTGCCACACGGCAAAATCAGCACGGGCTTCGAAGGTAATATCCTCCGTTTCAAAAAGATCTATGGGGCCGGAATAGGCAATGAAATCGGGGGAATCTTCACGGGAAACCCAAATCTCCTGATTCACCCACTCCCCCGAAATGCTGGCTATAACCGGCAAAGGAACAGTGGTAAAATCGCGGCTTTCCGGATCTACACGAAGCCCATCTACGGTATCGCGAATGGC
>NZ_ASJR01000065.1 GCF_000474745.1 Chitinivibrio alkaliphilus ACht1
GAATTGATGATGGACGGGGAACCATTGTAGAACGGACCATTAATCTTGGAGTGCGGTCATCTTCAAATGAGTAGATCAGTCTTTGTTTCCGTGGGAGTACGCCTTGGGGTGTACTCCCTTTTTTTTGCCTGTATCCTTTTAGTAGGCAGGGACTTTCTTGTGCGATTAGTTGCGTTTCACCCTTCTTCAGGAGGACTTTCAGCAGGGCAGTTGCAAGAGTATGGCTTTTCTCGTTTCTTTTTTCAGACAAGCCGGGGCGACTCTGTGGAATATCTCTATTCCAAATCAGGAGATGGTCCGGTGGTTGTGTATTTTCATGGAAACGCCGGTACAATTTCTGATCGCATTGAGGATCTTTCGCGCTTTGCCAATAGTGGGTTTTCTGTGGTGGGAGCTGGCTATGCAGGATATGGAAAGAGCGGGGGGCGAGTTTCACGGGAAAACCTTGAAAAAGATGCAGCTACTCTGATTGCTCACGTACATGACTCACTGGGATATTCCTACGAATGTATGATACTGGTTGGACGGTCCTTAGGGTCGGTTCCGGTGGCTCAGCTTCTTACACAGAATCGGTATGGAGGGGCGATACTGATCACTCCGCTTAGCTCCGGAAAAGCTTATGCAAAAAGCCTCCTGCCTTGGCCTTTTTATCTGCTTGCGGGGGATGTCTTGGCCGTGGCTGATCGGGTGGCACAATCGACCACGCCACTTATGGTAATTCATGGTACTGAGGATGAGGTTTTGCCCTATGCCATGGGAAAAGAGGTCTACGAAGGTGCATCACAACCCAAGTATTTCGTAGAAATCATTGGGGGAAGACATAATACCTTACAGTATGATGGGGGAGCCCTCTTTTGGGATCGCATTGACTCATTTCTTGACTCATACCCTCGTTGTACAGCCTCTTCGTTTGAGTGAATTCTTCACGGCATATGGTGGTCATGGCTGTATATACATTAGTTACTCCTATTTTAGGTATCTTCACAATAAAGATGGAATTATTGATTTCAAAGTAATTGACGCATCGAAAGACTATTTAGTAATAAGCGTAGCTGTAGAAATCGATTTTGATGTTGAGGCCAGCGTGTCATTTTCAACATATGATTCTATTGATAGAGAAGACGTCTATTTTGGTTCTTCCAATGTGTCAAAGTCTGATTCATGTATAACTAAAATTCTGATTTCCTTATCTGGCAATATTCGAGGTT
>NZ_ASJR01000066.1 GCF_000474745.1 Chitinivibrio alkaliphilus ACht1
TATAGAGGAGAATTCTAAATGTCAAAGATTCACTACTTTCAACGTTATTCATCGGTTGAAAATACTGTTACGAATAACACGCTCCAGCTATTCGCTCGAATATATGAATATTCAACTGAAAGAGCCTCAAAACTGCTTTCCGAAATAACTGGTGAATCTATAGAAATTGGAATTGAGATTAACCAGCAAGAAAGAAGTGGAAACTCTGTTCCTGATGGAATTGTTCTTCAACGAAGTTTCAAGATACTTATTGAATCAAAAGTAGATGCAGGTGTTGATAAGAATCAGCTACTTCGCCATTCAGAAAGCTTTTCAAACGAATCTCAAAAAATACTTCTATTGCTGACTAAACAAAGATTGTCTGAAAATAACCAGAAGGATATCCAAGCAGATATCTTAAAAAAACATCCTGATATCATTTTTATTAGCACCACTTATGAAGAGATTTGTAAGAGCATAAAGACTCTATTTGCTGAGTATGAAAGTGAAATGACTAATTTAGTTGAAGATTACATTGAATATTGTAATGATGCCAACCTGTTTGATCAGTCGTCATTTCTTATGCGAATAGTTCCTTGTGGGCAAAGCCTAAATATCAACAAAGAATACGGTGTTTACTTTCAACCATCAGATCGTGGATATTCAAAACACAACTATGTGGGAATCTATAAAGACAAAAGAGTTCAATATATCTGGAAAATTGAAAGCGTCTTTGATGTTTTGTATGATGGTAAAGACTTGAAAAAAGAGTTAATCCAAGGTGAAGATACCTCAAAATTTGATGACAAAATTATCGGGATAATCAAGGATGCTGAAAGTGAAAAAGGTTGGGATATTTATTCAAATCACCGTTTTTTCTGTGGGCAACCGATAGCAACTAGTTATGAAAAAGAATCATCAGGCGGAATACAAGGTGCTCGATTATTAAACCTTCGAGATATTGTCGATGAAAAGATTCTTTCGACAGATATTATTGCTAAAAAACTTAAAGATATTTGCTGGTCATAACAAAACGCGTTGGGGAATGACCGCTTCGCGGACACCCCACGCAAA
>NZ_ASJR01000067.1 GCF_000474745.1 Chitinivibrio alkaliphilus ACht1
GGTCAAGGGTGTGGTTCCCTATTTCATGGCCAAGAGCAAGGGCTTCTTCGTAGGCTTGTGTGATGTAGCCCTGCACAAAAATTTCATTTTGTGACTCAGAGGTGTAAATTGGCATTTCCCGTCCCCACGATGCGGCTATCTTGCTATGCCGCTCTGTTTCGGGAGTGCCTTCAGGGTAGAACTCGTCGTTCGGTACATAATAGCCGTACTTTGATTCACGTGCTTGCCAATCGATGGGCCATGTGGGAACCATAAGACCGGAGATGACATTGAAGGTGAAGGTGAGTTGTGATCCATCAGGATTGGTAATACTTGGTGTTTGTGCTCCTAAGGCGTATGCATATTCCCATGCATGTTCCCAGTGACCACCATTTTGTTCGGGGTAGTTTGGATCAAGGGTTGGTTCATCTTCTGTCCATGCACCGGATATCCACACGGTGTCGTTGTGACGAACTCGGTCTCCCTCAGTGTAGGCAGCCATGGGACTCCATGCCATGGCAGGTTCTGCCTCAAACCCCGCGAGGGTATAGGCTGCCCAGCTCATCCCCATGTCCCCTTCTTCTATATTGAGAGGGTTGACACCATCAGTTGACCAATCACCTTCCACACGGCGACCACCAACCCATCCCTGCTCCGTAAAGGCAAGGGGAGGAGGTTCGGGCTCATAGTTAGAGCCTGTTTTTCCCGAGTAGGCGTTGTCATCCCAAATAATGGTAATGTACTGTTCTACCTGGTCAGGCCTGAGGTCTCCAGGAGGGTTTACAGAGGGAAAGAGAAAATCACGCGCGTGCGCCCCCGAGAGAAGCAACACCACGAAAAGGGTGAGAGAGGTTTTCATAGGATCTCCTTGTTGTTTTGTTGTACATAATGTACCAAAAAAAGAAAAAATGTCAAAGCCTTTTTTAAAATCCTCAGTATAACGGGTACAGAATGTCTACACCGTTTGTACTACAATCATGTAGCCATGGTACCGTGGGGGGCTAATTGATCTTTTGCATTACTAGAAC
>NZ_ASJR01000068.1 GCF_000474745.1 Chitinivibrio alkaliphilus ACht1
CTTGACCTGCGGGATTTTCACCGAATTATAAAACTATAATTGGTCGTAAATCTGAAAAGTGGAGCAATTGTGAAACGGCAATTGCCTGACTTTTTGAAAAGTGAAGGAATTATAATTCACTCATTGATCGTCAAATGAAAAAGTCATCCGATTATGAAATGATAAGGCTGTGACTTTTTGAAATGTCAGGGTTTATGAAGCAATTATTCTGAATCAAGTTCTGAGATTGCTTCTGCAACCATCCTGTCGCAATGGTTACAGGTGAAAGGACTTCCATTTTCAGCCTGCGAAATACCAACACAATGCGGACAGTTATCTGCAACTTCGCAGGTCTTACATTCAACGGTATTTTCCCAAACCAAAGACTTCACAAGAGATGCTCGTATTTCTCCATTCCAGATATCTTGTACACTACTTTCAATTACCGAACCAAGTGGTGTTTTCAACGACACGCAGGGATACACAGTTCCGTCTGGGGAAATTGTAAGCGATGTTGTGCCTGCTCCACAGATTGAACCAGAAATATTTTTACCCTGAACAACGGGAATATCCATACTAAACAGGTGATTTTCCGCAACCCTCAAAACTTCTTTTATTTTTCCTTCATCATCTAGAAACAGCTGACTCGGCGAGTTATCACCATTATTTTTATTGATTAAATTCATACCAATTCGATGGGTTGTACCAAGAGATTTTGACAGCTGAATGATATTTTCCACATCCGCGTAATTCTGTTTCATTATCATTACATTGAGAACAACTGGAATGTTTTTCTCTCGAAGTTTTTTTTATGACATCAATCGTTTTAGAGAAAGAACCGGGAATCTGGGTAATGTCGTCGTGTACTTTGGCGGTTGAGCCGTACAAGCTGACGTAAAAAGTCTTGGGCAAATTCTCTGTAATTATTTCTAATGCCGTCTGGTTGTGATAAAGTGATTGACAGTTTGTGTAAACATCACAGGTAAACCCTTTTGT
>NZ_ASJR01000069.1 GCF_000474745.1 Chitinivibrio alkaliphilus ACht1
ACCTCTTTTATTTTAAGGGGAAACGAGAATTATCCCCTTCACCCAATAGGTGATCCAATGAAACTTGATTTTTCAACGAGCGCCGGAGCGTGTCAAATAGAACGAACGGGCAGCAATTTAACGCCTCTTGGTGGTCTGATAGCCTTTGCTTCTTTTGTAAACGAGCTTGGAGTTTTAGATACACTTTCCGAAGAATTCCCAGTAACGCGAAAAAGCAACAACGCGCTTCCCACACGTGACATTCTTGTGGGTTTTATGTTAACTGCACTTCTTGACGGTGATCGTTTCAGTGATATTCGATATATCCAAAATGACCCGGTCGTTGGAGAAGCCTTCGGTGTAAAGAAACGGATTCCCGGAGATGACACCGTTCGTCGTTTGTTTGAAAGGGTAGAACCGGATGCGGGGCGCGATTTAATGTACAGAACAAATCAGTATCTCTACCAAAACCTTCCGGATTACTATATTCTGGATTGGGACAGCACCATAACAACGCGGTATGGTGCCCAGGAGGGAGTTAAGATTGGCTATAATCCGGGAAAGCCGGGACGCGGAAGCCATCATCCCCTTGTATGTTCTGCTGCCGGAGTCCGGCTCTGTCTTGATGTTGAAATGCGCCCGGGAAATGCTCATACCGCAGCAGGCTGGATTGAGAATATGGAGAACCTTTTTGCCCAGCTTCCCGAAAACAAGCAGCCCTGGCTTAACCGTGCTGATGTTGGTTTTTGTGGTGAAAAGTTTTTAAGATGGCACGAAGAATCGCATAAGCGTCCACATTATTTATTTAAACTAAAGCAAACCCAACGGGTAAAAGAGGCAATCGCCGAAGTACCGGAAGATGCCTGGGAGGGAAATGCATCAATAAATGCGCTGCAGCTTGCGGAATGTGAACTCAAACTATCAAGCTGGGATACAGCCCGAAGAGTAGTCGTTGGAAGAAGGC
>NZ_ASJR01000070.1 GCF_000474745.1 Chitinivibrio alkaliphilus ACht1
TTATTCTAGATTTTAATTCTTTATTAAACTCATCCCATATCATCAGAATGAATACCTTGGAATAAAGGATTAAGACCAGCTATGTGCTTGCTCACCCTCTCTCTTTCGTTTTCGATCAGAATGAATACCTTGGAATAAAGGATTAAGACAACTTCGACAGGATACCGATGAACGGGTTCGTTAGCATTTGGAATCAGAATGAATACCTTGGAATAAAGGATTAAGACGCCACTTCTGGCGATGCTGGGGGCCGTCATTCCATCCAGTTTATCAGAATGAATACCTTGGAATAAAGGATTAAGACGCCCAACCCTTCTGCTACGAAATCATTGGCAATGGAGTTGATCAGAATGAATACCTTGGAATAAAGGATTAAGACCTTGCGGATGAATCCACCGCAACTTATAGAAACAAGCTCATCTATCAGAATGAATACCTTGGAATAAAGGATTAAGACCGTGCCGGCGTCCCTCGTATGTGATGGTACCCTCCATTATATCAGAATGAATACCTTGGAATAAAGGATTAAGACTTTCCTTGGGAATTAATTCACCGTTCTTTACCTGTGTGTAGGATCAGAATGAATACCTTGGAATAAAGGATTAAGACAACACCACTGCTGTGCCAATGTTTTCCGTGCCGGCTTTTTCATCAGAATGAATACCTTGGAATAAAGGATTAAGACACCCCGTTTTTCCGGCGCACCCAACCGTCGGCGCGCATCAGAATGAATACCTTGGAATAAAGGATTAAGACTGGGCGTAATAGCCCAAGCCTTCATTGACGAATTCAATTGATCAGAATGAATACCTTGGAATAAAGGATTAAGACTCTCTCTGAATCCACTGAATGGTGTTTGGGACTACAAATAATCAGAATGAATACCTTGGAATAAAGGATTAAGACGGTAAGGG
>NZ_ASJR01000071.1 GCF_000474745.1 Chitinivibrio alkaliphilus ACht1
CCGCTGAACCAGTACAGTCCCATTCTGTGAGTAATTCCTTGTCCGAAAAAGAGGCATGAATAGTCCCTGATGCTACAAATAAAAACAACAGAAAAAGCGTGATACTCATCTATTCTCCCAGTCTGTTAACTGGTCACTTCTTCCGAGTCCTTACAGGGTAACACCACTGGAATATATCAAAAAATAAGTATTAGAAAATGCCATTGTGTCCCGTTCAGGAATTGATACTCTGAAGCGAAAGAATAGTGAGTCTTCCTCTTGAAATGCATCAAGAGATTCTCCATGTAAGTGCCATTTTGACTGATTTTCCCCAGCGCTGTCAGGCAGAGAAAGCCACCCTCCCGGTGTAAGGGAAAAAAAATGCGTATCATAATGGGTATTTTTCTCTATATTAGGGCAAATAAGAGAATCCGGGAGGTCTGCAAGTTTCTGACGGTAAGGCTTCCGTGCGCCAAGACCATATACTTTCAGGCCGGAGGGGCTGTGGTTTTCAAAAAAAGTATGGAACGTCAGGCTTGGATCCTGAAGAGCCGTGAGAAATCGTAAATCCCTGCGTGGAGACTCAAGAGATATTAATTCAGTCGCAAAATCAAGGGTGTCACTCATGGTAAAACGAAAGGGAATGTTATAGGTGTTTTCTGCACGGAGAGGTATAGAAAGATCTTTTTGTTCAGCCATAATGGAAAAATGTGTCCCAGCAGGGGCTGTGAAAACAGCCTGTGCCGCGATGTTTTCTGGAAAAGAGTTAAAATACCTGTCCGTATTAAGAGTGCAGGAGTGTAAGCGCAGTCCCGACATCAATCCAAAAGCGTAGCTTTCAGTATCACCGCCGGTATTTCCAGAAAAATCTGTAAAGTTTGTTTTCAAAGAAAACTCAAGGGAGTCTAAAAACGAGGCACTATCGCCATAG
>NZ_ASJR01000072.1 GCF_000474745.1 Chitinivibrio alkaliphilus ACht1
ACCTACACGGTCATCTGAAAAATCCGTTCCTGTTACATCGGTGGTTCCGTCATAGATCCTGGAAGCGGCTGTAAAACCACTCAAATTAAGGGTACGTTCGTCAATGGTCAGTGTTCCCGATTCAAAATGTATATCATAATTACTACTGGTCAATCCTTGAGGGGTGATCGTATAGCTCCCCGCATCGGTAGCATTTACGGCATCACCGCTAAAATCAGGACTTCCGTCCAGATCACTTTCATTATCATCCGAAACAAACCCAATATAGGTTACGGTAAAACCGGTATAGGGATCTCCGTCATAGGTCTTGCTTTTATCATCCGCTTCTACGGTTAAGGGAGCAGGATTTATCGCAAAGTCATTGCTCACAAAGGTAAAATCATAGTTATCCGTTACATCCTCTGAGTCTCCGTCCTCTATTCTCAGACTCCCCTCTCCTATGGCATAGGTGCCGACATCTTCTCCAGAAGAACGATCCAAAAGACCGGCAAAACTATGGCCATCGGCAAGACCGCCGGAAGTAACATCATAGGTAAATTCCGGATCAGAGGCACCATACACCTTGCTTTGGCCTGGATCTGCCGTTACTTCTATAGACCGTAAACCGACAGTCAGTGTTCCCTCTAACTCACTTATATCATAATTGGACGTTACATCTTGTCCGCCATCCATAATCTCAACTGAGCCTATGGCGATATCATAGGAGCCTGTCTCAGCATCTTCTGCAGCGCCATCACTGGAAAGGACTAAACTCAAGGCATGACCTAAAACCAAATCACCAGAGCTTATGCTGTATTCATCATTATCAAACTCATAGAGGTCTCCATAGACCTTGCTGTCATCATCGGCGGTGATCTCAAGGGGGCGAGTGGTTACGGTGAGATTGCCCG
>NZ_ASJR01000073.1 GCF_000474745.1 Chitinivibrio alkaliphilus ACht1
GACAGTGGCCTATAAGTTATCAGTATTATCTGCAATAGCGAAACTAAAGAAGGATGATCCCACGCAAATCGGTGCGTACCTGCGTTCAGAGGGGCTTTTTTCAAAAACAGTTGAAAGGTGGCAACAAGAGCAGGAACAAGGTCTTTTAAATAAGCATCGTGCGGGAACTGTAGCTCATGTAAGAGAAGTAATGACAGCAGAGAACGCAAAATTGAAACGACAACTGGCAGCAACAGAGAAGAAATTACAACAGGCAGAATTACTGATAGATCTTCAAAAAAAATCTCCCATCTTACAATAACCGACATGCCACCAACAAGCAGAGAGAGCGATATAGAGGAATGATAATGGCGTATAAATCCCGGATACCAATTGTAAAGATGTGTGAAGCCTTAAATTATCCCAAGGCATCATTTTACAGAGGGTTAAAACCCAGGAAAGAGAGTCGTCGTAAGCATCAAAAGCCACCTTCTCACAGGAAACTGTCACAAGAGGAAGAGAGGACTGTTTACCGCATACTGAACTCTCCGGAGTATTGTGATATGTCTCCATCTGAGGTCTATTGTACACTGCTTGACAGAGGTATATACTATTGTTCAGTACGTACGATGTATCGTATTTTGGAAAAGCACGGAGAGACAACCCTGCGCCGACAGGCACAAGCACGAAGCTATACGCGTCCGGAGCTTTTAGCAACTAAAGTGAATCAATTGTGGTCCTGGGATATCACCAAACTAAAAGGGCCTCGGAAATGGCAATACTTTTATCTGTATAAGATTATGGATGTGTATTCCCGCTATATTGTAGGCTGGATGATTGCTGATCGGGAAAAGG
>NZ_ASJR01000074.1 GCF_000474745.1 Chitinivibrio alkaliphilus ACht1
GGAGAATGTTTGTTTTGGTAAACTCTTCCATCTCTCCAGCCATATCAACATCCCGAATTCGAGATTCCGCAGCTTGGAGATTCTCTGCAGAGTTGTCCGCGTTTTTAATCGTATGTTCCAATCTGTTCTGCAACGCCCCGAGGTTTGACCGCTCTTCCGATACCGAAAGGATAGCATCGTTGATGAGCTGGATTGCCACGGATTGGTCAGCAAGAATGTTGTTGTCTGCCACTTCGTGTACACCGAGGGCAGAAGCTTGCATATCGTTAATACTCAAGCTTATCACCTGTCCACTATTTGCCCCAACTTGGAAATGGAGACTTTCAGCGGTGCCGTCAAGCAGAGTTTGTGTGTTAAACTCAGTTTGCTCGGCAATACGGTCAATTTCCTCAGCAAGTTGTTCCACCTCAGCCTGTATGGCTTCGCGATCCTTGGTAACATTGGTGTCATTTGATGCTTGTACTGCCAGTTCACGCATTCGTTGAAGAATTGCGTGGGTTTCGTTGAGGGCCCCTTCGGCAGTTTGTATTAATGAAACCCCGTCTTGAGAGTTTCGAGAACCTTGCTGAAGGCCACGTACCTGCCCCCGCATTTTTTCAGAAATAGCAAGTCCTGCAGCATCATCTCCAGCTCGATTGATCCGAAACCCCGAGGAGAGTTTCTCCAGGGATTTGGAGTTGTTGTGTGAGTTGATACCGAGTTGTCTGTTGGCATTCATTGCCATAATGTTGTTGTTAATACGCATA
>NZ_ASJR01000075.1 GCF_000474745.1 Chitinivibrio alkaliphilus ACht1
AACCAGATACATCCATCGGTTTTTTACTGGTAAATACGTAATATCTGACACCCATGCCCGATTTGGATATTCCTGCTCAAAATCTCTATTGAGAAGGTTTGGCGCAACGGGCATAGAGTGCTTCGAATCTGTTGTTACAACAAATCTCTTCTTTGTTTTGCAACGGAGACTCATCGCATGCATCTCACGGGCAACGCGACTGCGACTGATACTCTTCCATTTCTCATAATCGCGTAGATCATGGGTAACTGTGGGACTGCCAGCTCTGCCCTCATGATTGTCATAGCACTCTTTTATTGCATGCTGAAGCTCTTCTTTTTGCCGTTTCCGGCAAGACTTCGGACGGGACAACCATCGATAATAACCGCTTGTTGAAACCTGCAGGGTCCTGGACATTTTCACAACCGAATAGAAGGGGCGATTCTTTTTGATAAAGCGGTACTTCATTTCGATTGTTTGCTGAAAAATGCCCACTGCTTTTTTTAAGATATCTCGCTCTATGCGAACATCTTTCAAGGCATTTTCAAGCTCTCGGATGCGTTTTTGTTCAGGAGTCAAAGCCTCTTTGCCATGCCCCGGAAAAGCGAGTTTGCCGTTCTTCTTTTCTGCTGTACGCCAGCGATATAGTAGCTCCGCACTAATACCAAGAGCGTCTGCC
>NZ_ASJR01000076.1 GCF_000474745.1 Chitinivibrio alkaliphilus ACht1
CCCGCCTCAGATGGAAGCCAAATAAGTGAATCCTTTTCTTAATTGGTTTGAAGTATATTACACCAATAAAGAAGGAGGCCAGGTATGGCACAGAAAAAACGCAGACGATTTTCCGAAGAACAAAAAGTAATAGCGGTTCGACGTCACCTTTTGGACAAAACAGATGTCTCTGAAATCTGCAATGAATTATCAATACACCCCAATCAGTTTTATGAGTGGCAGCGAATATTCTTTGAGAACGGTTCCCGTGCCTTCATGAAAGATAATGCACTCCAGGAAAAGAAGACAGCAACTTTGATTAAAAGCCTTGAAAACAAGATAGCTCATAAAGACACTGTAATATCAGAGATAATGAGTGAGCACATAGCGCTAAAAAAGCATCGTGGGGAGCTCTAAAAGGTCGGTGGGTTGAACCTGATATTCGTGATGCCCTTGTGGACTTTGTTCGCGAAAAATCAGATTTAACAGGGCTCCCCGAGTCGTTCTTTATCCAAAAGATCGGTATATGGCCGGACAAGTTTATCAGTTGGAAAAAACGATATGGAAAAGCCAACGAACATAATGGTAATATTCCACGTGACCACTGGCTGGAAGCGTGGGAAAAAGATGAAATAGTTGCGTTTTATATGCAGCATCAAAGTG
>NZ_ASJR01000077.1 GCF_000474745.1 Chitinivibrio alkaliphilus ACht1
GGATACTGATGAGGCTGAGACCATACGAGCATCAAGCTCACGAGATTCATCCTAAATTCCGCAATTGAGATTGATTTTCGGGGTAAAATGATCCTGAAAAGAGATAGCAAAGTCAGTAAAAGTTGCTCCAAGATCCAACTGCGGAGCATTAGATTTCAACCACGAAATAATCCGTTCATATCCCCTTTTTATGTTCTCCCATTTTTTCTCACAGACTGATATATCCAGCCTTTTTTGTCGTCCTGATTTCACCAATTTTGCAGGCAATAGCATAAAATTTCTTCGTGAGTTTTTGGCCTCCTGATGGGTGTCAATATTGAAGAATCGAACAAACAAAGACCACAGATTATAACTCAGCAATGTCATTCGGGCTGCAAACTCTGTCACATTCTGTTTTTGTGAACAGAATCCCGCAAAGCCCCAGTGATTTTTTAATTCATCAAAAATATTTTCGCAATCAGCTCGTTTGTCATAGAGATCTGATATCTGCCAACAGGTAAATTGCTGCGGTGAAAGATCAGTCACAAAGGCCATCGTTTTGTATTCAAAGGTTCCAAACAGCGTTCCGCTTTCTTCAGGCGTTTCTTTTGCAATAC
>NZ_ASJR01000078.1 GCF_000474745.1 Chitinivibrio alkaliphilus ACht1
AATACGATACGCCACATCGGAGGCATCCCGCTCAAAAACAGGACTTTCAAAGACAAGGCGCAGAGATGTGCCAAAGGGGATCTCGTCGCCCTCTGCTTGGGCAGATTTGCCCTGCACCAGTGCCCCATCTACATGGGAGGTGGTAAAGGAGTGGGCGTGAAGCGGGGCCTCTTTTTCACGAAGGCGGTAGTGCCATAGATGATACACCCCTTGATACATTTCGTGAACCGCCACGGCCTGCACACGGGAAGTTTCATCCAGCACAAGGGGGTCACCATCATAGAGCGTGCGGTTCTCCTCACTGATATCAGGACCACTCCCGTCATCTATGAGGTAATAAATCTCTGCATCATCAACACGATTTCCCTCTTCATCCTCTGCCCAGAGAACCACCGTGGTGTCAAAGTAAAATTCCACCGTATCGGCCGGATCTTCATACCCCGCATCGGCGTAGATACGTAGGCGGGGAAGGATACTCTCATAGAGCCAGGTAGAATCTTTGGTGGCGTAGGCATCTCCCACGGCACGAGCCCGAAGCGTAGCATTGCCCTGTATCTCCACCTCTCCCGTATGTCCC
>NZ_ASJR01000079.1 GCF_000474745.1 Chitinivibrio alkaliphilus ACht1
GGGGCATACGGGAGAGGTGGAGATACAGGGCAATGCTACGCTTCGGGCTCGTGCCGTGGGAGATGCCTACGCCACCAAAGATTCTACCTGGCTCTATGAGAGTATCCTTCCCCGCCTACGTATCTACGCCGATGCGGGGTATGAAGATCCGGCCGATACGGTGGAATTTTACTTTGACACCACGGTTGTTCTGTGGGCAGAGGATGAAGATGGGAATCGTGTTGAAGGTGCAGATATCTATTACCTCATAGATGACGGCAGTGGTGAAGACATCAGTGAAGATAACGGAACCCTCTATACTGGCGAGGCCCTTGTTCTGGATGAAACCTCCCGAGTGCAGGCCGTGGCGGTTCACGAAATGTATCAAGGGGTGTATCATCTATGGCACTACCGCCTTCGTGAAAAAGAGGCCCCGCTTCACGCCCACTCCTTTACCACCTCCCATGTAGATGGGGCACTGGTGCAGGGCAAATCTGCCCAAGCAGAGGGCGACGAGATCCCCTTTGGCACATCTCTGCGCCTTGTCTTTGAAAGTCCTGTTTTTGAGCGGGATGCCTCCGATGTGGCGTATCGTACT
>NZ_ASJR01000080.1 GCF_000474745.1 Chitinivibrio alkaliphilus ACht1
CCCTCTGATATTCAGAAAATGAAACTACTTGAGGAAGAAAACAATCGATTAAAGCGTCTTGTTGCAGACTTATCTTTGGATAATCAAGTGCTTAAGGATGTCAACTCAAAAAACTGGTAAGGCCTGCTCAAAAACGCACTGCAGTATCGTATGCAGTTACAACCTACGATATGAGTGTTGTTCGTTGTTGCAGGCTTTTTCATATTTCTCCCAGTAGCTATTACTACCAAGCAAAGAGTTCTGATGATTTACAATTACGCCAGAAAATGAAAGAAATAGCTTTTAAACGAAGGAGATTTGGATACCGCCGTATTCATACTCTCTTGCAGCGTGAAGGATTTAAGATAAATCATAAACGGGTATATCGGCTCTACAGGGAAGAGAGTCTCACAATACGTAAGAGAAAAAGAAAGCGATATTCCAAGCATCGTGGAGAGAGCGTATCTGTTCCTCAAGCTCCTCAAGAACTGTGGAGTATGGATTTTGTCCATGATGCCTTGGCTGATGGCAGGAAAATTAGAACACTAACTA
>NZ_ASJR01000081.1 GCF_000474745.1 Chitinivibrio alkaliphilus ACht1
GCATGCATCATTCCCCAACAGCGGTATAAGCGCCTCTTCCATGTTGCCCGTGGAGATCGCCTTGAGATAGAGAGAGGGATTGCCTCATTAATTTTGAGACTGCGGCGCATATACTTGGGTACAATTGCACTGGTGAAGTTTCACGGCCACCACTGCGGTTTCGGGTGCGAGGGACCGCAACATCAATCGTACCACTACCAACGGTGACCTTGCGGGATCGATGATATCCATTGCGAACGATTCCCGCTGTTCCATCGTCTCTCTTCTTGCCTGACAGCTTCTCAAGATAGACGGATATTTCGGCTTCAAGAGCCTGCCGTAAAAGCTCCTGTGCTCCAACACGGGCTATTTCATCCAGGGAAAGTACGGAAAGTTCTGTTTTTGTCAAAGTGTTTGAATTATCTTTTATCATAAGTGGTTCCTTTTTTTGGGTGGTTTTTGTTTTGTCGTTATTACAAAATACACACTGGAAGGAGCCACTTCTTTTTAACCTTTATTTTTTATATACACAACATTTGAATATA
>NZ_ASJR01000082.1 GCF_000474745.1 Chitinivibrio alkaliphilus ACht1
TGGGTATGAGGATCCATTGGAGGGGTTTTGGGTGTATGAGCAGATTCTTCCTAAGGCCCAGCTCTATAGTAATGGACAGGTGCAGGATACAGATCTGGACGCTGCCTATGAGAATAGACAGGTCTTTACGACCCCCACTCATGAAGTCTCTATTGAATTGCGTGATGATGCGGGTACGGTGGTTGGTCCCTCCGATTCTGTACAGATCTACTACGCTCGTGGTAATACTGCGCCGGAGATTGGCGAAAACGCCTATGATGAACCCTTTTCTATTTCCGGCAGTGACACCATTCGTGCCATCGCCGAAAGTGATGCCTTTGACGGTCTTGTAGAAGCCTACTGGGTGTATGAACAGAATCTGCCCGAAGCACGTCTTGAGGCCGACCCTGCCGAACCCTACGATGGCGTATATACCTATGACACCCCCTCTATGAATGTCACCCTGACCACCAATGAGGGAAATACCATCTACTACACCACCGACGGAAGTGAGCCCACCTCCTCATCTACTTCACTTTC
>NZ_ASJR01000083.1 GCF_000474745.1 Chitinivibrio alkaliphilus ACht1
CTTTTTTCAAGTTTTCTATCTCGTTTCGTAATAATTTCCCGCTCCCTTCCTTCCAGCTTTGTCTTTGGTGTAACGTATTCGATGGCACTGTGAAGTCGCTCTTCATTGTAATGTTTAACATATCCTCCAATCACCTTCTTTGCCTCTTCCAATGATAAGGGGCATTTTACCCTAATGCATTCTGATTTAATGCTTTTATGATACCGCTCAAGCTTTCCGTTGCTCTGAGGGTAATACGGGGAGGTAGTAACATGAGTGAGATCATTTTCCTCGATAAAATGCTTAAACTCACGACTGGTAAACTGTTTACCATTATCGCTGATATACCGCGGCTGTTCCCCCAGAAAGAGCTCTTTGGCACGTTGCTGAACAACTCCAATGTCCTCATCTTTCATGCGTTCCCTCAAATCCCAGTGAACAATGTAGCGACTGTAGCCATCAAGGATTGTAA
>NZ_ASJR01000084.1 GCF_000474745.1 Chitinivibrio alkaliphilus ACht1
AAAAGAGACCGCCTTCAGGCAGAATATTACCCCGGATACATTGACCCTGCATGCTGACCGCGGTTCTTCAATGCGGTCTGATACGGTTGCTCAGTTGCTCGTAAATTTAGGAGTTTCTAAAACCCACTCCAGACCGCATGTTTCAAACGATAATCCCTATTCAGAATCTGCTTTTAAAACATTAAAATATCGCCCTGATTTTCCTGAAAGATTTGGATGTGTTGAACATGCCAGGGCACATTGCAGGAGATTTTTTACATGGTACAACACAAAACACTACCATTGTGGAATAGAGATGTTTACCCCTGAACAGGTGCATTACGGAACATGGAAAAAAGTGTATAACATACGATTGGAGGCATTACAAAAAGCAAGAGAACGAACCCCGGAACGGTTCGTGAAAGGAACACCAGCACTGAGGAAAATTCCTGCTGATGTCTGGATAAA
>NZ_ASJR01000085.1 GCF_000474745.1 Chitinivibrio alkaliphilus ACht1
CCATTGGAGGCAAAAGGGTTGCGGCGGTATTGGAACAGTTGAGAGAAACAAGAGGTCTTCCACAGGTACTACAGTCGGATAATGGTCCTGAGTTTACGGGAAAGGTATTGGATCAATGGGCTTATGTATGTAAGCAGAAACATCATTTTATAGAACCAGGAAAACCAATGCAAAATGGGCATTGCGAGAGTTTCAACGGCCGATTTAGAGATGAGTGTTTAAATGAACACTGGTTTACCAGTTTAAAAGAAGCAAGAAAAATTATCGAAGAATGGAGGATTGATTACAATCAAAAAAGACCACATAGCTCATTGAACAGCATGACTCCACAGGAGTTTGCTAATCTCAATAAAAGAGAGTATACAAACAGAAGTGAAAATCATGTATCTTACCAATAAGCTAATCTTAATTTCTAAACAGACATTGGGGGCAGG
>NZ_ASJR01000086.1 GCF_000474745.1 Chitinivibrio alkaliphilus ACht1
TATACGCCTCATACAGAGGTAACCCTGTGGGCAGAATCCCATGAAGGATATTATTTTACGGGATGGTCTGGAGATACTGTTTCCGCAGATGATACTCTAGAGATTGTTACAGATACGGGGACTCATCTCTCTGCCGGGTTTGATATTGTGGAGTATACCCTTACCTATGAATCAAATGGAGCGGATTCTCTGGCAGATAATCCGGAAACATATACGGTGGAATCGGATACCCTTTACCTTGCCGCACCGTATCGCAGTAATTATGATTTTGTTGGATGGTTTAGAGACTCTGCTTTTACGAATGATCCCGTCACAAAGATTCTTCCCGGTACGACGGGTGATCTTATGTTCTACGCACAGTGGAGTATTCACACCTATTCCCTTGAGGTATCCGCAG
>NZ_ASJR01000087.1 GCF_000474745.1 Chitinivibrio alkaliphilus ACht1
GAGGCGTTCAGGAGCGGCTTGACCCCGAAGGGGTTCGTTTCAATCCACACCCCCGCGAAGGGGGCGACAAACACTGTGGTATAACCACGGAGGGAAGGAAGAGTTTCAATCCACACCCCCGCGAAGGGGGCGACGGGAAGCGGGATATCTGAGCAGGTCCGGGGCTGATCGTTTCAATCCACACCCCCGCGAAGGGGGCGACAATTATCGGAGGTGGAAGATGCCGAAAATTGAACGTTTCAATCCACACCCCCGCGAAGGGGCGACGAAATCTATAAGCGGTACGGTACGAAAAAATGAGCGTTTTCAATCCACACCCCCGCGAAGGGGGCGACGCGTAAGCGGCTCCCCAAGAAGCCCAAGCCCTAA
>NZ_ASJR01000088.1 GCF_000474745.1 Chitinivibrio alkaliphilus ACht1
CACGTATGCGCCCATCTTCAAGCTCTTCACGACGGGGAACGTCATGACGCTCAAGATACGCTTCGACCCGATCTTCAGCAGCACGGGCTTCACGCTCTGCTGCGGCGGCAAACTCCTGTTGCGCCGACATAAGGGGAGAAAGACGAGCTCCACTGATAAGAACCACCGCTGAACCAGAAGTATCCTCGGACATACTCCGAAGACCAAAATGCTCACGATCACGCGTGGTCACCTGCACGGTTAACTCCTCATCGGCAGAAGCAGGTTCAACATCAAGGCGTTCCGCCATCAAGGTGGCATTATCACCACGTCGAAGACGACCCGTTTCATCGGCTGTAAACGGCAG
>NZ_ASJR01000089.1 GCF_000474745.1 Chitinivibrio alkaliphilus ACht1
TAAATCTCAATGTACCAAAATAGATCCCGTTGTAACTCCTCCTTTGTCTCATACTTCCTGTGATATATCATTCGCTTCTTAAGTGTTGCAAAAAATGCTTCTGCCACGGCGTTATCCCAGCAATTTCCTTTGCGACTCATACTCTGTTTGCATCTAAACATTTTGAGAGTTTTGCGGAACTCATTTGAAGCATACTGCACACCTCTGTCACTGTGAACAATCAGCCCCTTTGCGGGCTTTCTTTTCCAATAGGCCCGGTTAAAGGCTGTTATGCTTGATTCCGCCTCCAGAGATTCACTGAGGTCCCATCCTACCACTTTCCGATTATAAAGATCAATGAATAC
>NZ_ASJR01000090.1 GCF_000474745.1 Chitinivibrio alkaliphilus ACht1
CACCCGAAGGATGTACATACCCCGTGTGAGGTTATCCACTGACATGCCAGCAAGGCGGGCATTGTCATGGGCAGCGGTCACACTGTTTTGATTCACCAATCGTCCTTGCAGGTCAAACAGTTGTACTGTGTAGTTGCCCTGCTCAGGAAGCTGGAGATTAATCTGGTTGTTCATCACTCCGGTAAACGCCGCTTGTGATGTTACGGCATCACGAGTGTTTTCTGTTTCAATGATGGATGTGGTAGGATCATCATAGAGCCACTCTCCGTTGGGGATGAGGTCAGCATCACCCAGGAATGGATTGATGGAAACAGACCAGATACGGCCTTCA
>NZ_ASJR01000091.1 GCF_000474745.1 Chitinivibrio alkaliphilus ACht1
AACATTATCGCTTGTTCCAACATCGGTCTGACTCCCCGTTACTGTCACAGCATCAAGAGTCTCTGTGCCGACAACACTTCCATCACTAACAGTATACCCGGCATTCGTAAGGGCAGTGCCGTCATACTCCTTACTGTCACTTTCGGCGGTTATCTCAAGAAAACGTGCCGTAATATTCGCTGTGGCTGTACCAGTATTGGAGTCGAGAGTATAATTATCCGCATCGGCGCCACCGCTTATGGCGATATTGGTAAAATTTACATCCTTGTCATTTCCAACATTCTCATCTTCAAAGGCCGCATCATAGCTAAATTCCAGGTCATCACC
>NZ_ASJR01000092.1 GCF_000474745.1 Chitinivibrio alkaliphilus ACht1
CCGCTGAACCAGTACAGTCTCATACTTCCTGTGATATATCATTCGCTTCTTAAGTGTTGCAAAAAATGCTTCTGCCACGGCGTTATCCCAGCAATTTCCTTTGCGACTCATACTCTGTTTGCATCTAAACATTTTGAGAGTTTTGCGGAACTCATTTGAAGCATACTGCACACCTCTGTCACTGTGAACAATCAGCCCCTTTGCGGGCTTTCTTTTCCAATAGGCCCGGTTAAAGGCTGTTATGCTTGATTCCGCCTCCAGAGATTCACTGAGGTCCCATCCTACCACTTTCCGATTATAAAGATCAATGAATAG
>NZ_ASJR01000093.1 GCF_000474745.1 Chitinivibrio alkaliphilus ACht1
TCCCACTCAACAGTAATATAATCCGGGCAGGTGGTTTTGTAAAGAGTGGATCTTTTTGTTCTGTCTTGGGTGAAAGCCTGTTCACCTTTGTAGTTGGTTATCCTTGCAATATTACCGGTATCATTATATAATAATGTAAGTCATTAATTGCAAGGGGATATCAACCAAAGATCTGCTAAACAATAGCACGACCGACCATTGTGTCTTGCAATAATATTAAATAAACCATCAGTGGTTGTCTGGAAGGATTATATTATGGCGAAAATGAACAAGTGTCCTGATTGTGATCATGTGATCAGTAAGTCAGCAAAGGT
>NZ_ASJR01000094.1 GCF_000474745.1 Chitinivibrio alkaliphilus ACht1
ATAAAAATATTATGCTGCTTTTTTCACCTCCAATCCATCCTTGTATTTCCGTCCCTCTAAAACATGTGGAATGAGTTTGTATCCAAAGACTCTCTGCCATCGTTTTTGAGCAGATTCAAGTAGCTTAAAGACCATTGCAAATGTCGTTGTAGCCGTCCCCATTCCCCGGGTACTGTTTGTTCTTAATCGTACTGTGGCAAAGGTCGATTCAATAGGGTTAGTGGATCTGATATGCTTCCAGTGTTCTCGCGGATAGCTATAGAACTGAAGCAATACATCTCTGTCTTTCATCAGACATTCAACCGC
>NZ_ASJR01000095.1 GCF_000474745.1 Chitinivibrio alkaliphilus ACht1
GGTTGGCTTTCTGAATACATTTTTATTTCACAGGAATATGGAAGCTTGTATTCGTTAGAAACTCTTATTGAATCATCTCTTTCCCGTAGCTTTTTTTCTATTTCAGGAATTATTGTTTTAACCCATTCTCGTTCAGTCATATAGTTAACCCACTCCTTATTCTCCGAAATCTTTTTTGCAGTTTGGCAGTAATTTATAAAAAAGATTTAGTGTGTTTTCACTCATAGCATTATTTTGTTTTTTGTAATGCGTAAAACTCCAATTTTTCCTATACA
>NZ_ASJR01000096.1 GCF_000474745.1 Chitinivibrio alkaliphilus ACht1
AGGGCAATCTCATCGTAACCACTCGCCCCCTTGAGATCACCGTCGATGATACAAGTAAGGTGTATGGCGATCTCTATGAGTTTGATAATGAAGAATACAGCATAAGCTCTGGCGATTTGGTATCCGGTCATACCTTAAGTTTAGCCCTTTCCAGTGATGGCGCTGCGGAAGCTGCTGAGACAGGCTCCTATGATATCGCCATAGGCTCAGTTGAAATTATGGATGGTGGACAAGATGTCACGTCCAATTAT
>NZ_ASJR01000097.1 GCF_000474745.1 Chitinivibrio alkaliphilus ACht1
TGCTGACGGAAACCAGCTCTTTGCGGCCGTGAACCGTAACGCCGATAATAACAAGTAGGCAGTCCCTCTTGTCTTTAAAGCGGACCGCCGTATGAATACCATCAGCATAGAGGTAGCAATACCGTTTTTCTGAAAGATCACGCTGGCTCCACTGGGCGTATTCCTCACTCCAACAGTTTTTAAGCCGGGAAACAACCGGGGCCGATAAACC
>NZ_ASJR01000098.1 GCF_000474745.1 Chitinivibrio alkaliphilus ACht1
TGGATTGAAACGCTGTCATGGCAAGATTGAGCCCGTGCTGTGCCTTGTCGCCCCCTTCGCGGGGGTGTGGATTGAAACCTCGCTCCACTGTTCCTCAAATCGTGCACGCTCTTGTCGCCCCCTTCGCGGGGGTGTGGATTGAAACAATACCCGCATCGCCAGACGTCGTGTCCCATGAGTCGCCCCCTTCGCGGGGGTGTGGATTGAAA
>NZ_ASJR01000099.1 GCF_000474745.1 Chitinivibrio alkaliphilus ACht1
TCTCGGATTGTAATCAGGAAGTAATGAATACCCTTAATACGAACATTTGCAATATCTATATGCCAGTGTTCATGAGGTCTCATTGGCTGCTCAAACCCCGTTCCCTTAGAGGTTTTTCCTCTGTTCCATTTTCTCATTACATCCGCATTGGATAATACACGGTAGACTGTTGCGGGACTGGCGTAAACCACATCCTGATCAATCT